>DATBZX010000293.1:0-23541 GCA_036512955.1 Terriglobales bacterium | reverse complement strand
AAGGAATTCACTCCCGCGATGGTGGTTCGCATTTACGACGAACTGACGAAAGCGACTCCGCAGAACCATTTCACCATTGGCATCGTGGACGACGTGACGCACACCAGTCTCGACTACGATCCGACGTTCTCAACTGAGTCGCCGGACACGGTGCGCGCCATGTTCTTCGGACTGGGCGCGGATGGCACGGTGGGCGCCAACAAGAACACCATCAAGATCATCGGCGAAGATACCGACCTCAACGTGCAGGGCTACTTCGTGTACGACTCGAAGAAGTCGGGTTCGGTGACGACGTCGCACCTGCGCTTCAGCAAAAAGCCGATCCACTCGACATACCTCATCTCGTCGGCGAACTTCGTGGGCTGCCACCAGTTCAGCTTCATGGAGCGGCTTGAAGTGCTGCGAGCTTCCGATCCGGGCTCGGTGTTCCTGTTGAACAGTCCCTTCGGGCCGGAAGAAGTCTGGGACAACCTGCCACGTTCGGCGCAAAAGACCATCATCGAGAAGAAACTGAAATTCTACGTGATCGATGCGGTGGAAGTCGCAAAGGCAGCCGGTATGGGCGGGCGCATCAACACCGTCATGCAAACCTGCTTCTTCGCCATCAGCGGCGTATTGCCGCGAGAAGAAGCTATTGCGAGCATCAAGCACTCGATCGAGAAGACCTACGGCAAGCGCGGTGAATCTGTGGTCCGCAAGAATTTCGCGGCCGTCGATGCCTCGCTGGAAAACCTGTACGAAGTGAAAGTGCCGGACGCGATCACCTCGAGGTTCGAGATGCGTCCTACAGTTCCTGCAAACGCCCCCGCGTTTGTGCGCGATGTCGAAAGCCTGATGATTTCAGGCGACGGCGATCTCATCCCGGTCAGCGCCATGCCGATTGATGGAACGTTCCCCACAGCGACGACGCAGTGGGAGAAACGCAACATCGCACTGGAGATTCCAGTGTGGGACGAGCAACTTTGCATCCAGTGCGGCAAGTGCGTCATGGTTTGTCCGCACGCCGTAATTCGCGCCAAGGTTTACGATCCGGCGGCCATCAATCATGCACCCGATGGCTTCCAGACGGCAGCACCCAAGTGGCGTGAGTTCACCGACCTGAAGTACACGCTGCAGGTGGCTCCTGAGGATTGCACCGGATGCGGACTATGCGTAGAGGTCTGCCCGGCTAAGAGCAAGAGCGAAGCCAAGCATCGCGCGATCAACATGGAAGCCCAGCCTCCGCTGCGCGAGAAGTACAACGAGTACTGGAGCTACTTCCTGTCGCTGCCGGAGCTGTCGCGCGAGAAACTGGCGCACGCTCAGGTGAAGGACGCGCAGCTGCTGGAGCCGTTGTTTGAGTTCTCCGGCGCCTGCTCGGGTTGCGGCGAGACTCCGTACATCAAGGTGATGACACAAATGTTCGGCGACCGCGCGTTGATCGCCAACGCAACCGGCTGTTCGTCGATCTACGGAGGTAACCTGCCGACGACGCCTTACACCGTCAACAAAGAAGGCCGTGGGCCAGCCTGGTCGAACTCGTTGTTCGAAGACAACGCCGAGTTCGGCATGGGCATGAGGCTGGCGGTAGATAAGCAGAATGAGTACGCGAAAGAGCTGGTCGAGCGGCTCGCGTCGTTCATCGGAGAAGAACTGGCGGTCGCGATTCTCAGCGCCGATCAGACCACCGAGCCGGGCATCTTCGCCCAGCGCGATCGGGTGAAGGCGCTGAAAGAAAAGCTGGCGGGCAACGAGACGCCGGCGGCGCGCGATCTGCTGGCCGTGGCCGACGAACTGGTCAAGAAGAGCGTCTGGATCATCGGTGGCGATGGTTGGGGTTATGACATCGGATTCGGCGGACTCGATCACGTGCTGGCTTCCGATGCCAACGTCAACATCCTGCTGCTGGATACCGAGGTTTACTCCAACACCGGCGGACAGATGTCGAAGGCAACTCCGTTGGGCGCGGTGGCGAAGTTCGCTGCCGGCGGCAAGCGCATCCCGAAAAAAGACATTGCCATGATGGCGATGAACTACGGGCGCGCTTACGTGGCGCACATCGCGATGGGCGGCAATGACGGTCAGACGATGAAGGCCTTAGCCGAGGCGGAGGCGCACAACGGGCCGTCGCTGGTGATTGCCTACAGCCACTGCATCGCGCATGGCTACGACATGGTGCACGGCATCGAGCAGCAGAAAAACGCTGTGCTATCCGGACACTGGCCGCTGTTCCGCTACAATCCGGGGCTGGCCAAAGAAGGCAAGAACCCGTTCCAGCTTGATTCGCGGGCACCGAGCATTCCGCTGGAGAAGTACATCTACAACGAAACACGCTACACCATGCTGGTCAACAGCGACCCCGATGAGGCCAAGCTCCTGCTCCACGAAGCGCAGGACAACGTAAACGAGCGCTGGAAGCTATACCAGCACATGGCCGCTATGAGCTTCGAGAAGTAGCGAGGAGAGAAAGCAATGATTGACCTGACTACCAATTATCTAGGGCTGAAACTGAAGAACCCCATTGTGGTCTCAGCCTCGCCACTGACCGAGAAGTTCGAGAACTTCGAGCGTCTGCAGGACGCAGGCGCCTCGGCCATCGTGATGTACTCGCTGTTTGAGGAACAGATCGAGGCGGAGAGCGAAAACCTGGATGCCGCGATGGAATACGGCACCAACAGCTACGCGGAAGCCACAACCTACCTGCCGGATATGCCGAAATACCACATCGGCCCCGACCGCTACATCGACCTGCTCCACAAGGCGAAGAGGACGGTCGATATACCCGTCATTGCCAGCCTGAATGGGAATTCCCGGGGTGGCTGGACGCGCTATGCCGAGCACATGGAAGAGGCGGGAGCCGACGCGCTGGAGCTCAACATCTTCGACGTTCCCACCGATCCGTCAATGACGGCGGAACAGTTGGAGCGTGGCTACTGCGAACTGGTTCGCGCTGTCCGCAAGGCGGTGAAGATCCCGGTATCAGTGAAGCTCGGGCCCTACTTCACTTCGATGGCGAACTTCGTGCAACAGTTGTCGAATGCCGGAGCCGATGGCGTGGTCATCTTCAACCGCTTCTATCAGCCGGACTTCGATCTCGAGGAACTGGAAGTCACCCCTAATCTCGTGCTGAGCAGTCCCCACGAGTTGCGGCTGCGGCTGCACTGGGCGGCGATCCTGTATCACCAGGTCGAGACCTACATCGCCATCACGGGCGGAGTACACGATTCGACCGACGTGCTGAAGTCGATGATGGCGGGCGCGCACGTGGCGATGATTACGTCTGCGCTGCTCAAGTACGGCATCGAGCACGTTGGCGTAGTGCTGGCGGGCGTGGAACGCTGGATGGAAGAGCACGAATACCAGTCCATCAAACAGATGCGCGGTAGCATGAGCCTGGTAAACGTCGAGAACCCGACGGCGTTCCTGCGCGGGAATTACCTCAAGATGCTGGGTTCGTATAAGTTCGGCGATGCGGGGTCAGCGTTGCCGACGTACTAACGAGATGTTCCTTCGTCTGCAGTAGAAAGGCCGGATTCCCGAGGGGAGTCCGGCCTTTGTTTTCGCATATCGCTTGATCGGTTTCAATGAAAGTGCGCAAGCGAACATCTGCCGTCCCTATGGTGTCTGTGTCATAGCCAGTGCCGCCGCTCCGCGGCTCGATCACCTTCCCACTTTGACCGCGGGCTTACACCCGCGGCTAACACAAATGTCGCCGCAGAGCGGCTGTACCGAGGCAGATTCGCCGTCATATCCCATCGCCATTTTGCGATTCGAGCTGTGACACAGACATCTACGGGACTCGTCTCGTCGTCCCGCCTACACGCTGGCCTAAAGGCCAGCTCTTCCACCGATTACGGCTTCAGGACGATGACCAGGGTGCGGCCGTCGGTTTTGATCTCGCCGCCGGTGGCCGTTTTGGTTTGCTTCACCTGTTTGGTCCGCTCGACGTAGCCAGTGGCCAATACCAATCCCGCTTGCTGCAAGGTGGCGGCGATGAAGTCGCGTTCGCCGTCGACGTTTGGATCGATCTTGTGGGTAATGGCGTTTTCTTTGCGCTGGTCCTTCTCGATGCCTATGTCGTGGGTGCCGGCTCCGGCCCACAACATCTCTCCCTTGGGCCCCTTGAAAGGCGTCTTCCAGATGCGGAAGTGGTCGCGCTCTCCGATGACCTTGATGGCCTCGGCACGGGCATAGCCGTAGTCTTGCCCGCGCCCAAAGAGGTAGAGCGTACTCATGGGCACCGTTACATAGGCTTGCTTTTCCAGCGTCGCGATTATCGCGCTGACGACCGCATCCTGATTGGTCTTGTCGGGCAACACCCAATTTGCCGCTTTGAATGCGTTGGTGACCTGCTTCTCGTCGCCGACCAGCACGAAGTTCACCAGATCGCCTTCGTTGCCGCCGCGAGCGGCCTGGTCGGTGACTCGGTAGGGCAGCTTTTGATCGATGATCGCGAACAGCGGCTTGAAATCATAGTTGGTCGGGTTGGCTGCCGCCGCGGTGGCCGCCGTGCGGTCGATATGCACTTCGAACTTGCCGGCAGTTGGCTTGGTGAACTGATCCTGGTTCACCCCAAGATACAGGCGTCCGGTCGCGGGTGATGTGACAGTGGTGTCTGCGCCCACGAGAAATGGAGTTGCCGCGCGGTCATTGCCGATCTGCCCTACGAGTGCGCCGCGTCCGGCGCTGGAGACGCTCAGCGCTCGGAGCGTGTCAGCCCAGCCACGCTGCGCGCCTGCGGGACCCACTCCGGTCTTGTCTTTGAAATCGACTGTCCCGGTTGCGGTGATGTGCAGTTTGTCTCCGGCGTTCACGTCCATGCCGGAGTCGACCCAGGGATTGTCTCCATTGATGGATATATCGATGCTGTTCTTGGCGGTGGCCGCGGCGGGCCCTGCAGGGAAGGAATGCGCAAAGCAGAACGGAAAGACCAGAACGAATGCAACCACAACTGAGCGAATCTGTGTCATCGATCCGGACTCCTGAATGAGTTTACCTGCCTACCTTCGACAGAGGTGCGCATGAGTCGGCGCCGAAGCCCTTCCGTATATGGCGGTGCGGTCATGACTGAAGTCCCTCCGGGGCTAAAGCCCTGTTTAAAACGGCGCGTTACGGCACAGCTGAAGCTGTGCCCTTTCAAAGCTGACGTATGAAATGACGTCGTGGTGTTATTGCCGTACGGCTTCGCTCAAAGCCATCTTGCCCAGATATAAGGGATGCGAGACCTTGGGGGAGTCGCTGGGTCCGTACACGGGATAAGGCGTGTTCTGCGCCTGCATGGGGAATCCCCAAACGTCGCCGTTGCGCATGTCGACTGCGATCTTTCCCCAGGATGTGGTTCCATCAGACTTGCGAAGGGATACCATGCCCGGCTCGATAGGAAACGGATACGGCGAACCGTCTTGGGCCAAAACCGCCGGCGGTTGCACTATAGGACGGAAAGCCACAACTCCAAGCAATAGGGCGATTACTACCAGCAACGATTTCACAAACCAATCCAGCTTCATAACACCTCCCGGCTCAGCGCGACGCTCGCCGAAATTGCGGGAAGGCTGCTTATCAGGCTGAGCAGGTACCTGCTGGAAATCTAGTACGTTTTCGCTGCGAGGTAAACCTGTATCCTGCGCTGCTCGCGATTACCGACTGGCTTCGCTCAGAACGAACTTGCCCAGGTACATGGGGTGGGACTTGGGCGCCTCCGCTTTGGCAACATCTACCGGATACGGACCTTCCACCAGCGTGGGAAATCCCCAGATATCTCCGGTGCGCATGTCGATCATCATCTTGCCGTACATTTGGCCGCTGCCGTCCGGTTTCCGAAGCATGGTGTAGCCGGGCTCAACGTATAACGAATTGCTGTCGGCCGTCTGCGCCTGCACTGGCATGGGATGAACAATGGGGCGGAATACCAGCGTTGCAAGAAATAGCACGATCAGCAAGAGCATGAGTTTGACGAACCAATCCAGCTTCATGGGTCCTCCAGACACAGATCAGTGCTCGTCGGTATGAGAAGCCGACGGCATTTGGTGCCGGTTTCACTATCGACTGAAAATCTAGTCCGATTCGCAAGGGAGTTAAAGGAATATCGCCGGAGGCTGAGGAATTAGAGCGAGTGTTCCCCCGGAGCAGCAATGGCAACTGATCGTTTGCAGGGTTCGGGGTGCGTCCTGCGAGAATCCGAATCGACGATGAGCGTGACAGAGGTCATAAGCGGGCAGGCGACCCAGAAGTGATGTCGAAAGAGGTTGTTCAATTCCTTGTAATACGTAGCACGGCAACATTCGGATTGATGCGGTCCAAAAAATCCGCGTTCACTGTGCCGCAATTAAAAAACATCTCGCCCATACATCCGATTTAGGAACTCCGCTCGTAGTACGGCTGTGGATCAAAGCTGGGGGCTCCCACGCAACCAAGGGACGGATCTTCCATCGACCGTCCACAAATTTCACTCAACGAGGAAGTAATCATGAAGAAGTCGAAATCACTGTGGGCAATTGCCATGTCGATATGCATGCTGGTTCCAACCGGCTTGTTTGCTTCCAGCCATCGCGAAGCGCCCATCACCGCTCTAGATCACGCCGCGGACGTTACCGACTGGTACGCGTTCGTCAGCTACGACCATCCCGATCGCGTCACCATGATCCTCAATGTCGATCCCTTGCTGGAGCCGGCCAACGGCCCCAACTATTTTCCCTTCGACCCCAATGTCCTGTACGAAATGGAAGTCGATAACAATCAGGACGGCATTCCCGATATCACGTTCCAGTTTCGTTTCAAGACAGAAATTCGGCAGCCCGGTGTGTTTACCGGCTTCGTAGGAGGGATTTACGGTATTCCTCCGATTACGTCCCTCAGCGGCCCGGGCTCGACAGGTCTTAGCCTCCGCCAGTCCTACACCGTCACCATGATCAAGAACGGAGTGGCCACAGAGCTGACCAAGGGCAAGACGGTCTATGCAGTTCCTTCGAATGTCGGCCCGCTTACCATGCCGGACTACGACTCGCTCTTCAACCAGGGCGTGGTGAATTTGGGGAACAACATGCGGGTCTTCGCCGGCACGGTGGACGATCCTTTTTACATCGACCTGGGAGCAGCCTTCGACTCGCTCAATTTCCGCATGGGCGTTGGCGGCATATTGTCCTCAGCGGTTGATTCCGATGACAAGAACAACTACGCGCCGGACGCTGTGGCCGGCTACAACGTCAACTCGATCGTGCTGGAAGTTCCCATCACGATGCTCACCGTTGATGGCAAACTGCACGGCGCGGGCGAAAAACAGGCTGTGATTGGAACCTATGGAGCTACCGCGCGGCCGCAGATCACGGTTCGCAAAGCAGGTGGCACCTATCTGTTCGGGAATACGAATTTCGTACAAGTCAACCGCGAAGGCAACTCGCTGATTAATGAGCTGATCATCGGTACAGGTTCGAAAGACAAGTTCAGCACCGACGACCCTAAGAATGACGGCCAGTTCGCAGGCTTCTTCCTCGATCCGCTGCTGGCGCATCTGTTCAATTCCGTCCTCGGAATTCCCGTGCCAGCCCCGCCGCGTCTTGACCTTCTGCCTCTGGTCCAGTACATGGCTCCAATTTGTCCGGGATGCGGTCCGAACGATGCCGGCCCGATCGCCGACTTGCTCCGGCTGAACACGGGAATTCCTCCCACGCCGGTTGCCCAGCAGAAGCGCTTGGGCTTCCTGGTCGGAGACAACGCTGGCTTCCCCAACGGGCGCCGGCCAGTCGATGACGTGGTGGACATCGCCGCGCGTGCCGTTGCGGGCATCCTGGCTGACTCCCAGAAGTACGGTGCGCGTATCGGAGACGGCGTCAACCTTAACGGACTTGGCTATGGCGCAACGTTCCCCTATGTATTGCCTGCCAATAGCGGACGAAATAGCGTTCACATCGGTCCTGGTCAGCAAGGTTGCTCAGGCCAGCCGATGGGCATCTGCCCCGTTAATTAATTCAACCTCGTGGCCGTCGTGAGCTTCGGTACGGCGGCCACGAATCTTTTTCTGCGACGAGGTATGTCATGAAGAGACTTGCTGCACTCCTGCTGATCACACTGACCGCATTCGCGGCCTTTGCACAAACCAACAACCCAGCCCCGGCCAGTCTATCGCCGGCCGAGCAAAACATGGCGGTCGCCCGGAAACTGATCGAGAAGAATCCGAAGGACTACGAAGCCTACAATGCGCTGGCTTTGGCTCTCTCACGGCGCGCGCGAGAGACCTCCGACGTCCGCTATTACACAGAGGGCGAAGCCGCGCTGCAGACGTCATTCGAGATCGCGCCCGACAACTACGACGGCAAACGCATCCAGGTATGGTTGCTGCTGGGGAAACACGAATTCGCTGCGGCTTTGGTAGAGGCCAAGAAGCTCAACCAGAAGATGCCCGACGACGTGATGGTCTATGGCTTCCTGACCGACTCCAACGTCGAACTTGGGAACTATAAAGATGCCGAGAACGCTGCGCAGTGGATGTTGAATCTGCGGCCGGCTAATCAGCCCGCCGTGACCCGAGCGGCTTACCTGCGCGAACTATTTGGCGACATCGATGGCGCGCTCGAACTTATGAACATGGCTTTCGAATCAAACCCTCCAACGCAGGTGGAGGATGGGGCATGGATCCTGTCCCAAATGGCGCACCTGAACTTGTCCGTAGGAAATCTGGACCAGGCTGAAAAAGAATTGAACCAGGCGCTCGCCATGTTCCCGGGCTACCACTATGCCCTGGGCAACCTGGCTAAGGTGCGAATCCAGCAGAAACGTTACGGCGCGGCGGTGGAGCTACTAACGCAGCGCTATCAGGCGGCCCCGCACGCCGAGAATCTCTACGATTTGGCTGGCGTGTTGCAACTCGGCGGCCGAAATGACGAGGCCGCGAAGGCCTTTGCGGAGTTCGAGCGAAAGTCGCTGCTGGAAACCGATCGCGCCGACAACTCGAACCACGAGCTCATTTTTTATTACGCGGACTACGCGAACCGTCCTGACAAGGCGCTGAGTGTCGCACAGCGGGAAATCGCCCGGCGCCGCGACGTACATACGTTGGACTGCTATGCGTGGGCGCTGTTCAAGAACGGACAATACGCCGAGGCGCGAACCCAGATCGAAACCGCCTTGGCAGTGGGGATCCGCGAGGCAAGCATCTTCCGTCACGCAGGAGAGATCGCCTTGCAGGCGGGAGACAAGCCTGCGGCGGAACGCTACCTGCGCGAGGCCGTACGCCTCAACACCCTGGGTTCCGAACAGGCGAGTACAACCTTGGGGTCATTACAGACAGCGTCGAGAGTGGCTCGATAACTACCAACGACAGAGGACGCATGAAAGCCCGTTATCAGATCATGGTCGTTTCTCTGCTCTGCCTGGTGTGGACGATGGCATGGGCGGAAACGTTCCCCATCAGCGGGCGCGTGCTTGATCCGCAAGGATCTCCGGTCTCCGGCGCAAAGGTTCGGCTCCTGAACGCCGGGGGCTCCATGATTGGTGATGCCTTCAGTGATGCGCAGGGCGCTTTCGTCTTCCCCAGTATTGCTGCGGGACAGTATCAGTTGACCACCGAGGCGCCGTCTTTCGTGACTGTTATCTCCAACATCTCTGTCGGCGCTGAACGACCCACGAACAGAGATTTGCAGTTCCAACAGATCGCTTCTTCCATACAAGCCGTTACGGTGGTGGCTTCGGAACCCTCGTCGCTCACTCCCGATCCTGCGCAGAGCATCATCATTCATGACCAGGTGCTCGATGCTAATCCCGGCCGCCCGGGAGCGCCGATTTCGATACCAGGACTTCCCATCGAGACCGCTTCAGGAGGAATTAAGGCACCACAGTATTTCGCTCCGGGCGTGGCAGGCGATCACGGGGAGCCGATTGCCCAATACTTTCAGGTTGGCAACTTCCTGTTTCCTAATAACCTGCCGGCGAACGCCCACGGGAATGGCTATGCTGATCCGAATACTCTGATTCCGCTTACCATTGACGGGGTCACGGTGGACGGCGGTGCGTTCAATGTTCGCGAGGGCAACAACTCCATCGATCTGGCCGCAGCGTATCTTCCGCGGCAGCGATTGAATACTTTTTTCCAATTGACAGGCGACTATCGCGATGCGGACATGATTGCCGGATGGAGCCCGCAAAATCCGCAGACCAATGCGTGGATCGCGATGGAGGTCGCATTTGGCAATGGATTCCTCGATCGCCCGGAGCATCGCCAGCAATACAAACTGAACGGTTTTCGCCAGTTCAACCTCGGCCGTCATCGACTGAGCCTGTTCGGCACGGGATACTACGGTTCGTCCTATATTCCGGGACTGATTCCCATCAACGAAAAGGTTCCCGGCGATACCCTCGACAACCGTCAACTCGATTACACCCACAACTTCCTTGGCGTGGTCACCGATGATTGGAAGCTCAGCGAGCAGCGGCAGCTATCGTTCTCGGGATTCTTCCGCAACTATGCGCTCACCTTGCGGTCGAACTTTGGCGATGGGTTGATTCAACAAAGTGAAGACCGCAACGTGTTTGGCGGGGAGGCGCTGTTCGTGCAGAGTGTGCGTCCATGGCTCGCTTTCATGGCTGGCGTCGATGTACGCCGCGATGCTCCGCGCAACCTGGATTTAAAGCACCTTGACGACAACGGCGTCTTCCAGCCGGTGACCAGCAATGACCTGACCTTGTCGTTTGTCGAACCATTTGTTTCGCTCGACGGTACGGCGAGCCGATATCTGCACTTCAACCTGGGAGTTCGTCAGGAAGAAGTCTGGATGAACAACCAGGACCTGATCAATGCGCAGAACTCGTTCAACAAGCTCGCCAGTGTGCCTCTCCCCAAAGCGACTATCACACTGCTACCGCCGGACAGGCCTTATCTCCCGATGGTGTCGTTCAGTTACGGAGAGACGTTCCATACCAATGATCCTCGGATCGGGACCGGTGTCGGATCGCCCACCCTGCTGGCGCCATCTCGTGCGTATTAACTCGTGTTCTCCAAGGTCATCAAGCAGACGCAGTTTTACGTCACCCTGAGGCGGGTATCGAATTCTCTGGAGTTGGCGAAGATCGATCCCGACACCGGACTGCAGCAGGCGGTAGGTCCATCCCTTAACAAGGTGCTGTCCGTGTCAGCGCAACGCAACTTCTCGCGGGGCGCGATCTATGTCTCCTACGCTCAGGCAGACGCGCGGGACCGGGAAACCGGGCAGCCTGTTCCGGAAGCACCCCGCATGATCTGGGACGCCGTAGGTTCGTATAACCGCCTGCCTTTTCATCTGCGGGCGCGCGGCGAGTTTGAGTTTGTCAAAGCCAAGCCGCTGGACAACGGATTTACCGGCGTTCCGGTGACTGAGATCAGGGGCGCGCTGCTTAGATCTTTCCGTGAAGACCGCATGTCCATTGCAGCCAACTTCCTCATTACCCACGGATACGCGGGACAGACCGTCGAAACGCTGGCTTATCC
Source organism: Terriglobales bacterium (assembly GCA_036512955.1). Lineage (GTDB taxonomy): Bacteria > Acidobacteriota > Terriglobia > Terriglobales > Acidobacteriaceae > DASRAA01. The sequence goes on along the minus strand of DATBZX010000293.1, from coordinate 12,107 downwards.
AGCTGGAACTGAGCCAGTAGACCGGGTCGTGGGGGTACCGCTGAAGTCCTATGTGTCGCTGAGTTGCACGTACTACTTCAAGAGCAAGTAACACCGGCAATACGGTCGGCTGAGGGATAAGGACTCGGGGAACTCGAATGGATCGAGGAACCCCGCTTTAACGGTCGCACTGGAATGTCACCCGCTGAAAACAGGGCGCCAGCCACACTTCACGGCCACTTTTGCAAGGGCTGTGCGGCTATCCGCGTCGGGGAAACAGGAACTTCAGCATCGGCCCGACTCGTTCGGCCCAGGCGTATTCGCTGTGATGGCCGCCTGTAATCTCGTGATATTCCAGGTCCGTGCCCGGCCTCCAGCCTTTCCTGACGAGCATCCGTTTCAGCGCGCGCACGTCCGGCATGGCGCGGCGTCCTTCGTTCGTCCCGATATCCAGCCAAATGTGCTGCCCAGTTTTCTGTCGAACCTGCTCCACATACTTCAAAATCACTCGATCGCGCCACCACACCGAAGGAGAAAGTACCGCCAGCTTTCCAAACACTTCGGGATACCGCATCCCGAGATACAACGTGACCAGTCCACCTAGCGACGATCCGCCCATGCCGCAATTCTCTGCCCCAGCCAGCGTGCGGTAGTGATGCGCGACGAACGGCTTCAGGTCTTCCACCAGCATCTGACCGTAAGCGTCGGCCTGTCCGCCACCGAGTCGCCTGTCTTCCAACGGCGTGTACTCGTTAATGCGTTTGACCCCGGCGTTATAGATACCCACGATTACCAGCGGCTCGACTTCGCCGGATTCGATCAGCGCATCCGCCGTCTCTCCTACCCGCCAGTAGTTGCCCTTGATGAACGAGGTTTCGGGATCGAAAAGATTCTGGCCGTCGTGGAGGTAGAGTACCGGGAAGAAACGGTTCGGGTCGTGGCTAAAGGCTTGGGGAACGTACACGATGAAGTCGTGCTTTTCGTCGATCAGCCGCGAGGCGAACTGTTCGTGCTTATGAAGCCGCGATTGCAGGCTGGTCGAGGCAGGGGACTGGATCATCGTTGGGGCCGGGATATGGGCATCGTGGGTAATAATCGGTTCGGTCGACATTCTTGTAATATTGAAGAGCCACTCGCCACCCGGTAACCAGATTGGTGCTTCTTTCTTCCTGCCTGGTTACGCGAAGTGGTTCCTTAGATTAGCAATTCGGGTTTCAATCCAGCAAATCATTCCACATCAGGGGCGCACATCGTGCATCGCGAATTTCACAAGTGGTGGTCGCAGGACCTGCAACGGGATATGGCACTGCTCCAATTTGGCCATGCCGGCCGCAAGATCCTGGTATTCCCTACATCTCAAGGTCGTTTCTTTGAGTACGAAGACAACAAGATGATTGAGGCTGTCGGCGACCGTATTGCAGCCGGCGAAATGCAGTTCTATTGCGTTGACAGCGTGGACTCCGAGAGCTGGTACAACAAATCCGCGCATCCCTACTGGCGCGTGCAGCGCCACTTGCAATACGAGCGCTACCTCATCAACGACGTCTTCCCGCTCATGTGGGACAAAAACTGGACGCCCCACACCACCGTCACCGGGTGCAGCTTCGGCGCATATCACGCCGTCAACTTCGCCTTCCGTCACCCGGACATGGTGAACGCGTGCGTGAGTATGGGCGGAGCCTTCGACATCAAGAAGTTCCTGAATGGCTGGTACGGCGACGATGCGTATTTCAACAACCCCCCGGACTATCTCGCCAACTGCACGGACGGGTGGAAGTACAACCACATTCGAACCGTCCTCGCCACTGGCGAGCACGACATGTGCTGGGACAGCAACGAACAGTTCGCCGCTATTTTGAGATCCAAGGGGATCCGTCACGAGATTCATGTGTGGGGGGATCGCAGCTATCATGATTGGCCGTGGTGGAGGCCGATGGCGCGGACGTATTTGTAGATCATAGTCTGGCGGCGAAGTGCAGATCCCTCGGGGGCTGAAGCCCCTCGGGATGACAAAATATCAGGCATGTATGGCGCACCCAAAGGTGCGCCCCTTCAAAAAACCGGGCCGATTTTGGTTCGCAAACGCGGGCGATTTCCCCTACAATAATAGTTACGTTTGAGCGCATTCAGCGCTGATTTCCGGGTACATCCAGCGGGCTTTTACGAGCGGATACAGCTTGGGAGTTGTGTCGTTTCCAAAGGAGCGGTACGTGAAGAAAATCGGCGTCATCTTCGGGATGGAGACCACGTTTCCACCAGCCCTGGTCGACAAAATCAATTTCATGAACGAGCCTGGCATCCAGGCGGAACTGGCAACGGTTGGGGAAGTTCGCATGGCGGAGCCCTCGCCCTACCACGTCATCATCGACCGCATCTCGCATGACATCCCGTTCTACCGCGCTTATCTCAAGAACGCCGCCCTGTCCGGCGCGATCGTTATCAACAACCCGTTCTGGTGGAGCGCGGACGACAAGTTCTTCAACTTCGCACTGGGTGAGAAGCTCGGCGTCGCAATTCCCAAGACCGTGCTACTGCCGCACAAGCAGCACCCGGTAGGCACGACCGACCGCTCGATGCGCAACCTGCAGTTCCCTCTTCCATGGGATAGCATTTTCGGCTATGTCGGCTTCCCGGCGTTTCTGAAGCCCTTCGACGGCGGAGGTTGGAAGGACGTTTACAAGGTCAACACGCCGGAAGAGTTCTTTAAGGCCTACGATCAGAGCCGCGATCTCTGCATGACCTTGCAGCGGGGAGTGAAGTTCAAGGAGTACTTCCGGTGTTATGTGGTCGGGCAGGAGAAGGTGCACATCATGCACTACGATCCCTCGGCTCCGTTCCACGAGCGGTACGTGAAGAACCCGCCGCCGGTCGATCCCAAGCTCCTGGAACGGGTGGAGCGCGATGCTCTGACCCTCTGCCGCGCCCTGGGGTACGATCTCAACACCGTGGAGTTTGCCTGCGAAGATGGGATTCCGTACGCTATCGATTTCATGAACCCGGCGCCCGACGCCGACATCAACTCCGTGGGTGAGGACAGCTTCCACTGGATCGTTGACGCCGTCGCGGAACTGGCGGTCCGCAAGGCCAAGGAGTATGCCGGCAAAGTCCCGGAATACCGCTGGAGCGCCTTCCTGGGCGGCGGCACACCCGAAGTCAAGGCGGAAGCGTCGTCGAAGGCGGCCAAAGCCGTAAAGGCTCCAAAGAGCGCTACCAAGGGGTAATAGAGATGAAGCGTCCGAGCCTCAGCATAGGTATCGAAGAGGAATACCAGACGATCGACCCGGAAACCCGGGACCTCCGCTCGCACATTCAGATGGAGATACTGCCCAAGGCCAAGCTGAAAATTGCGGAGCAAGTTAAGCCGGAGATGCATCAGGCGGTGGTCGAAGTTGGGACCAAAGTCTGCCGTGACATCAGGGAAGCTCGCAAAGACATGCGCAACCTGCGCCGCGAGATGATCACGCTGGCCGAGCAGAACGGATTGCTGCTCGGGTCTGCGAGCACCCATCCGTTTGCCGACTGGAAGGTGCAGGAGATTTATCCCGACGAGCGCTATCGCCAGGTGGTGGAAGACATGCAGCTCGTAGCGCGCGCCAACCTGGTGTTTGGACTGCACGTTCACGTCGGCATCGAGGACCGCGATACCTCCATTCACATCATGAATTCGATGCGGTACTTCCTGCCGCACATCCTGGCGTTGTCGACGAACTCACCGTTTTGGCTAGGCATGGAGACGGGATTCAAGTCGTATCGGTCTAAAGTGTTTGAGCGCTTCCCGAGAACCGGCATCCCGGATGTGTTCGCCAACTGGGCCGATTACGAAACGTTTATCAATCTGCTGGTGAAGACCAACTGCATCGACAACGGCAAGAAGATCTGGTGGGACGTCCGGCCGCATCCCTTCTTCGAAACCATCGAAGTGCGAGTGTGCGATCTTCCCATGCGGCTGGACGAGACGCTGGCAATCGCCGCTCTGATTCAGGCCACGGCACTGATGCTTTGGAAGCTGCATGCCGCCAACAAGAGCTATCGCATTTACAGCCGCGCGCTCATCAGCGAAAACAAGTTTCGCGCCTGCCGTTACGGGCTGGAGGGCAAGCTCATCGACTTCGGCAAGGAGGAAGAAGTGCCCATCAAGAAGCTGATGCTCGAGTATCTCCACCTGATCGACGACGTGGTTGATGAGTTGGGATCGCGAGACGAAATCAACTACATCCACGAAATGCTGCAAATGGGCAGCGGCGCGGATCGCCAGCTCAAGGTTTACCATGAGACTGGAGACTTGAAGAAAGTCGTGGACTACATTGTGGAAGAGACGCGGGTCGGAGTGTTCGACTCGGCGCCTACGCACCACTAGAGAGTTCGTAAGTACCGCTGGCAAGACCAGAAAGGACGCTTCTTGACACCACCATTGCTGACAGACCTGACCACCATGCCGTTCGATCCCGAGTTAACGCCGGGTGCCTACAACGCAGTGAATACTTGCCTGCGGATTCAGCCCAACGAAAAGGTCACGGTGATCACGGACAATGCGAGCCGCGATATAGCGGCCAGCATTGCAACTGAGTTGGTCAAAGTCGGCTCGCCGTTCAAAGCCTTCGTGCTGGAAGAGATCGCTGAGCGTCCACTGGCCGGGCTTCCGCGTGAAATTGCCGACGACATGGAGACCAGCCAGGTCAGCATTTTTGCGGTCAACGTGCAGCGCAATGAACTGAAGTCGCGCATGGAGATGACCGACATCGTCAATCGCCGTCGCATGCGCCACGCCCACATGGTCAACATCAATCACGAGATCATGCTGGAAGGCATGCGCGCCGACTTCAACCGGGTCGACGCGCTCAGCAAGAGGATCATGGAGATCGTGACTCAGGCCAAGCGGGTTCACGCTATGAATCCCGCGGGCAGCGACCTGGTTGCCGATCTGAACCCCAACTACAAGTGGATCAAGACCAGCGGCATCATCAGCCCGGACAAGTGGGGCAACCTGCCCGGCGGCGAGATCTTTACCACCCCCGGCGAAGTGAACGGGACCTACGTGGTCGATGGGGTGGTCGGCGATTATCTGTGCGAGAAGTATCCCGACCTGCAACGGCAGCCACTGACCATCCACATGAAGAAGAACCGCATCACCGAGGTCTTCAGCGAGAACAAGGAACTGGAACAGGAGTTCTGGGCCTACACGCACACCGACGAGAACAGCGACCTGGTGGGCGAGTTCGCCATCGGCACGAACCTCGATCTGAAGCGCGTGATTGGGAACATCCTGCAGGACGAGAAGTTTCCCGGGCTGCACATTGCGTTCGGGAATCCCTACGGACACCACACGGGAGCGCAATGGTACTCCAGCACGCACATCGACGTGGTCGGCACTCGGTTCGACATCTGGGTTGACGGCCAGCAGATCATGGAAAAGGGCCGCTTCCTGATCGAGGCATAAGCATGATCCCCGCACTGCGCGAGGAGTTCAACCGGAACTACACTCCCCAGAAGTACCAGAGCTTTCTGGACTCGCTGGCCAAAGCCTGTGGCACGCCCATAGGCTTTCGTGTTTCGGAAACGCCCGTCTTCGTGCAAAAAGAGTTGCTCGATCAGATGGCGCAGTATGGGCACGAGTTGGTCATGCAGCTGCTGACCAGCCCGAAGTATCTGCGCGTCTCGGACAAGACCATCCCGTCGGAATATAACGTTCCGAACGAAACCAAACGGCCCATGTTCGTGCAGGTGGACTTCGGACTGGTTCGTGATGGCAAGGGCGGATTGGAGCCGAAACTCGTCGAGTTGCAGGCGTTCCCCTCTCTCTACGGATATCAGGCGGTGTCGGGGCAGCAGTACATCGACAGCTTTGGATTGCGTCCAGATCTCGGCATCTACATGAGCGGGTTCGATCACAGTTCGTATATCTCGCTAATGCGCGAGTTGATCGTGGGCAATCATGATCCTGAGAACGTGATCCTGATGGAGATCGACCCCGAGCATCAGAAGACGCTGCCGGATTTCTTGATCACGCAGCGCGAGATGAAGATCGCGATCGTCGATATTCTGTCGCTGAAGAAGCGTGGCAGGAAGTTGTACTACAACAAAGACGGGCGCGAGATCGAGGTGCAGCGGATTTACAACCGCTGTATCGTTGACGAACTGGAGCGCAAAGGCATCACGCTGCCCTTCGATTTGCGCGAGGAACTCGATGTCGAGTGGGCGGGACACCCCAACTGGTATTTCCGCATCAGTAAGTTTTCCATTCCCTACTTGAACCATCGCTGCGTGCCGGACACGTGGTTCCTCGACGAGAATCCCAGCGTTCCTGAGGATAACGAGAATTACCTGCTGAAGCCGCTGTACTCATTCGCTGGTGCGGGCATTAAGTTCGCCCCTACTGAAGCCGACATCGACGCCATTCCTGCCGGAGAGCGGCACAACTACATCGTGCAGGAACGCATGCGTTTCGAGCCTGTGATTGCGACTCCCCATGGCATGACGAAGATGGAAACCCGCATCATGTATGTGTGGCCGGAGGGCGGCGAGTTGACGCCAGTGTTGCCGCTCATTCGCATGGGGCGCGGCATGATGATGGGCGTCGATCACAATCGTGATTTGGAATGGGTTGGCGGGTCATCGGCACTGTGGGTGTGACCGCCGTCGCGCGCGCAAAAAAATGTGCGGTTACGTTTTGAACGCAACCACACAAACTTGACAGTATGATAACGGGGTTGTTTAGTCGGCCACGGCCTTTGATGTCGCGACTGCGGCTCCATTTAAACTTAACAGATATTCGTTGATTGATTTGGCAGCCTTGCGTCCCGCGCCCATGGCGAGAATCACAGTTGCTCCGCCAGTCACGATATCGCCTCCGGCAAAGACTCCCGTCTTCGAAGTCGCCAGAGTATCGTCATTGGCTGCGATGTAACCGCGCTTGGTCACTTGCAGTCCTGGGGTCGATGACTGGATCAGCGGGTTGGCGCTGGTTCCGGCTGCGATAATCGCCACCGAGCACGGAGTCTCGAATTCCGAGCCTTTGATGGTGACTGGGCTGCGGCGCCCTGAATCGTCGGGTTCGCCAAGCTCCATCCGGGTGCATATTACGGACTTGAGATTGCCCTTCTCATCGCCTCGGAACTCCACCGGGTTCACCAGCATTTCAAACCGAATGCCTTCATCCTTGGCGTGGTGCACTTCCTCCACGCGGGCTGGCATCTCGGCTTCGGTCCGTCGATAGAGGATGCTTGCGGTCTTGGCGCCCAGGCGAAGCGCGCTGCGGACCGCATCCATGGCGGTATTGCCGCCGCCGATCACGACCACGTCACGGTCTTTGCAGGGATACAAGGGCTCATCGAACTCCGGGAAGCGATATGCCCGCATCAGGTTGACGCGTGTCAGGAATTCATTTGCCGAGTAGATTCCGTTCAGGTGCTCGCCCGGCACGTTCAGGAAGCGCGGTAGGCCTGCTCCTGTCGCGACAAATGCGGCGTGATAGCCATCTTCGTTGAACAGCTCGTCGATGGTGACTGTCTTGCCGACGACGACGTTGGTTTCAAATTCCACTCCGCGCAAACGCAGGGCCTGCACCTCGTGCGCGACAATTTCTTTCGGCAACCGAAATTCAGGAATACCGTAAATCAGCACTCCACCGAGTTCGTGAAGAGCCTCAAACACGTGGACCTGGTGTCCCATCTGGATTAAGTCGCCCGCGCAGGCAAGTCCGGCTGGACCGCTACCGATGATGGCAACTTTCTTTCCGCTAGGAGCAACGTTCTTCGGGAGGCCAAACTGCCCGCTGCTGCGTTCCCAATCGGCGACAAAGCGCTCCAGGTAGGCGATGCCAACCGACTCGCCCTTCTTGCCAAGCACACATCCTGACTCGCACTGATCTTCTACCGGGCACACGCGGCCGGTGATCGCGGGCAGCGCGTTGTCTTCGCGCACCTTGGCGGCGGCGCCCATGTACTCGCCTCTGACGATCAGGTCCATCACGGTCTTGACATCGACCGACACGGGACACTTGTCCATGCAGCCGGGCTTGCCGCACTCGATGCAGCGCAGCGATTCCTGACGTGCCTGCTCAGGGTCGAACCCGGTGTTCACTTCCTGAAAGTTATGCGCCCGAATCTGGGCCAACTGCTCGGGCATTCTCTGGCGGGGGAGCTTGATGCGCTCTTTGTTCGGCAGCGGGTTATTGCTCTTACTCATGGGTCACTCCGGTCGTCAGGGCGGCACATTCGTGATGGTGAAGGTTCTCGCGCAACTGCTTCAATTGGTTCCCGGGATCGGCCTGCAGCCGCTCGATGCTCTGCCTCTCCTGCTCGCGATACATGTTGTTGCGCTGCATCAGGACCTCGAAGTTCACCTGGCTGGCATCGAACTCGGGGCCATCGACACAGGCAAACTGGCTGCTGTTGTTGACCAGCACGCGACAGCCTCCGCACATTCCAGTCCCGTCCACCATGATGGAGTTGAGGCTCACCATGGTCTTGATGTGTTGCGGGCTCGTAAGGTTGGCGACGGCGCGCATCATGGGCACCGGCCCAACCGCGAGCACGTAGTCCACCAGGCCGGCGTCGATCAGCTCTTTCAGCTTCTCTGTGACCAGGCCTTTCTGGCCGGCTGTACCGTCGTCGGTCATGACGTAGGTCTCATCGCTGACTTCGCGCACCGCGTCTTCCAGCACCAGGAGGTCCTTGCTGCGCGCGCCGACGATGGAGATCACCTTGTTCCCGGCACGCTTCAATTCGCGCGCCGTGGGGTAGGCCATGGCCGTTCCTACGCTGCCACTGACCACTACGGTGGTACCAAACTTCTCGATCTCGGAGGGCTTGCCGAGCGGGCCGACAATGTCGAGGATCGAGTCGCCGACCTCTAACATGCTGAGCAGCATAGTGGTTTTGCCGATGGCCTGAACGACGATGGTGACGGTTCCGGCTTTGGGATCGGCGTCGGCGATGGTGAGCGGGATGCGCTCGCCGGCCTCGTCAAGCCGGATGATGACGAACTGGCCAGGCTTCTGCTTCTTAGCGATGCGCGGCGCCTTGATTTCGAACAGTTTTATGCCTCGCGCCAAGGGGCGAGCGGCCACAATTGGGAACACAGGAGATCCTCCCTTATTGATTCTGCGGAGGGTTAGCACTGGAGTCTGTGGCATGCGTCACAAAGAGGGCGGACATAGCGCACAAAGCAAATCGGTCAATCCAGAGGCACCGAAATAATCCGGGCCGACGACTTGTCTGCCGCGTATTTTTCGGGAGAAATAGGTTATAAACCTGAGAACTTTGAAGCGGCCAAAACGGTGCCGGCCGCATCCAACAGAGGAACCGGAACGGCGGAAAAGGACTGGTAATGCCAATTTCATTTGCAATCCCACGAGTGACAACCATTTCGCGGCCATTCTCAACATCTGACGGCCGCAGGAACACCGCCGGTCTGCGACTCGGCATCGTCCTGATCTTGCTCTCCGGAATGGCGGTCACTGTTCCGGCTCAGAATATTCCTGGCGATTCGCAGCGGTCCGCGGTCGCCGATCAGGCGCTGCCGGACGCTCCGTCAACATCGCGCGAAGCCGAGTCGAAGTCTTTTACCGGTGGCGTGGGGACGGCGGTCAAGACGATTGGCCAGGACGAATGGCATATCCTCAAGGCACCCTTCCAGAAGAAGGCGCTGATTTGGGACGCGCTCGTGGTGGGCGCAACGGGTGTGCTGATTGCGAATGACGAATCGGTAGCGCAGCAGGTTCCAGTTAGTTGGCACCAGACGGGCGTCAACATTTCTGACGCGTGTACCTACGGCACGGCGGCGGCCGCGGGCGGCATTTACCTCACCGGACTGTTCACCCACGATGAACACGCCCAGCGCACGGGGGTGATGGCCGCCGAGGCGTCGATCGACAGTTTTCTTTTGTACGGCTCGATGAAGTTGATCTTCGCCAGACAGCGCCCTTATACGAGTCCCGGCGAGGGGGAATTCTTTGCCGGCAACTTCAGTAGCGGATCGTTCCCTTCCGGGCACGCCGCACTGTCATGGACGATCGCCGCCGTGGTGGCTCACGAGTATCCCAAGCTGCCGGTGCAGATCCTTATGTACGGACTGGCGACCGCTGTCGCCACCACTCGCGTTACAGGGGGACAGCACTTCCCGTCAGATGTGTTCGTGGGCTCGACGCTGGGTTATCTCGTCGGCACATACGTAGCCAATAAGGACAAGCGTGCCCATGGCCAGCCGCCGCACTCGGGAAACCAAGTCAAGCGGTTGCCCAACGCAATCCTGGATCACGTCGCATTTCAGTAGCAAGCCATCTACGCAACGAAGTACTTCGCCGCGGGATGATGCACCACGATGGCCGATGTGCTCTGCTCGGGATCGAGCAGAAAGCCTGTAGTGAGTTGCACGCCAATCGTCTCGTCGGGATGCAGCAACGCGAACAGCTTGGTCTGGTCCTCGAGGTTCGGACACGCCGGATAGCCGAACGAATAGCGCGACCCCCGATACTTCTGGTGAAAGAGATCGCGGATGTGCGGTGAGTCTTCGCCGGCAATGCCTAGTTCCTCGCGCATCTTCTTGTGATTGAATTCCGCCAGCGCTTCGGCGGTTTCAACGCTCAGTCCGTGCAGGTAGAGGTACTTGGTGTACTCGCCAGCTTCGAACAACTTCTGCGTTTCGTGCGAAGCCCTGGCGCCGACGGTAACGCAGGTCATGCCAAGCACGTCCATCTGGCCGCTGTCCTTCTTCAGGAAGAAGTCGGACAGGCACAGCCCTCTTCCCTCTTTCTGGCGTGGGAAGGTAAAGCGCAGCGCCTCGGCGGGAACTGGATCACCCTGCTTCCAGCCTTCGTGCAGGTTGTACACGATGACGTCGTTGCCGTCGCCCTGCGCGCCGAAATAGCCGTACACGACTTTGGGCTCGAGCCATTCGCCCGCGATGGCCTCTTCTTCCAAGTCCTTTAGGATCGGACGGTACTTGGTTTCGACCAGGCGCGCATAGTCTTCCTGCGACGCGGTCTTGAGCTGCCACTGGTTCTTGAACAGCGCTGTCTCGTTGATGTACTGGAAAACTTCGCGTAGGTCGAAGTCTGCAGGCTTCAGCACACGCGTGCCCCAGAATGGAGGCCGCGGAATATTCGGTGGCGCAGCGATCTCTATGTTGGGCTTGGTTGGGGCTTCGCCACCCGATCCCGGCGTGGCCGGCTTCACGAATTTCTTGACCAGCTTGCCTTCTTCGATGCGCCGCTCGCGAGCACCGTTGGGCGAAGCCAGGTCCTCCATGATGTGCAGGCCGGCGAACGCGTCGTCGGCGTAGAAGACCGCACCGAGACCGTTGTACTCGCGGCGAAGATCGTCTTCGACATATTTGCGGGTGAGCGCGGCTCCGCCGCAGATCACCGGGAAGTCAAGCTTCTGGTGATGCAAATCCTGCACCACATACTTCATTTCGAGCGTGGACTTCACCAGTAATCCGCTAAGCCCGATGGCGTCGGCCTTCTCAGCGATGGCGGCGTTAATGATCGCGTCGGACGGTTGCTTGATTCCAAGGTTCACCACGCGATACCCATTGTTGGTAAGAATGATGTCCACCAGGTTCTTGCCGATGTCGTGGACGTCGCCCTTCACCGTGGCCAGCACGATGGTAGCCTTCTGGCTGCCCTCTTTCTTCTCCATCTTGGGCTCGAGATAGGCGACGGCGGCCTTCATCACTCCGGCCGAGTCGAGCACCGAAGGCAACTGCATCTTGCGCGCGCCGAACAACTCGCCCACCGTCCTCATGCCGTCGAGCAGCACGTTGTTGATGATGTCGAGCGGCGAGTACGTGGTCAGCGCTTCGTCGAGCAATTCGTGCAGCGACTTCTTGTTGGCGCCATCGCCAATCATCTTCTCGCCGTTGATGATGACCCACTTCAGCTTGTCCTCGATCGACAGCGTATCGACGTGGACCGCAGCCTCTTCCGTTGGCTTCACATTTTCGAAGTGCTTCATATAAACCTGAAGCGGATCGCCATTCGACCGGTCCTGGAAGATGAGCTTGCGTGCCAGATCGACTTCTGCCTCGGGAATCTTGTACAGCGGATAAATCTTGCTGTAGTTCACGATGGCCATGTCGAGCCCGTTGTCCACGGCCTCGTGCAGGAAAACGCTGTTCAGCACACGCCG
>DATBZX010000292.1:0-21761 GCA_036512955.1 Terriglobales bacterium | reverse complement strand
AAACCACCAGAGAACTGCGGATCTCCGCCAGCAAGCACGAACCAAGATGGGGCTGGATGTCAGAGAACTACCGCTGCTCCCGGCGCGGGAGAAGTGTTTTCTCTTGACATCCCCTTTTATAGAACCCGCCAGTTGGCCGGGCCACCCGCCGACGGTAGCCGAGCACACCGAGCACGCCGGTACCTAACATTACCAGGCTGGCCGGCTCAGGTACGACCGCCTGCTCGAACCGCTGGGCAAGAAGCTCGTCCACTGCCGTGGTGGGATGCGATCCATCCCAGAACAGGTATTGGTTGGGGTTCGCGCAAACGGTTGTGCCATTGAAGCAGGGGTCAGTTACATCCACGAGTCCGTACTTCGCCGGATTCTGTACCAGCTGATGCTCAACGCCAAAGGTATCGAAGTAAATCACTCCTTTTCCCTGTAGGTCCAACTGCAGTTCCCCATTGTAGTACTTTGACAAAGCTGTGGCGGCGGGCCCCGCTCCGAGGGCCACTACTGACGGCCCGAGTCCGACGTCTGGCGCACCAGCCACCAGGATGTGCTGCACACCCTTCGCCTGCAAACCGGTGACGATACTGATCACGTCGTGGACGGCCGTGTCGGCTGTCGTGGTCGAGAACCCATTCGATTTCAGATCGTTGCCAAGTGCGGCGAACACGATGAAGAGGGAATGTGATTCCTCAGACGGGGTGATGCTGCCGACTGTCGCGAGATACTCCGAGATCATTCCAGGAAGGTGCGCGAAGCCCAAGGTGGTCTGAGTTCCACCGTCACCGGTATTTCCAATGCCGGAGGTTGCGCCTCCGTACGCATAGTCCATCAGAGGGGCTGAGAGGCTTTGCGCCAAGTATTCCACCGATACCGGGCCGTTCGAGAAGCGGCCCTTCCAATAGGGCGGCCCAGGAACGCCTGTCAAGGCAAACAGGTTGCCGTTGTCTACCACGCTGTCGCCATAGACGACAACGCCGTTGAAAGCACTCGCCATCGACAATGCTGAAAAGGCGCATAGCAGAACGAGTAAAACGCAAAGCCGGGTGAGCGAAACTCTGAGGCGCATGGATTCTCCTAGGATGTTTTGAGTCTGGATCGGGGTCAGAAGCCTGACCAGTATAACAGCACCAATAAAAGGGGAACCCGAGCTTTTTGCACGCATGCGTCATATGGGGGAGGGTGGGCTATTTCGACATCACAACGCTGGGTGCCCCGTTCTACGACGCGCATAGCGCGGCGTAGGGCGGGACCTTTTCTGTCCATACATCACAGACGCGGTCAGATCATTGCGATACCGTAGCGCTATGCCTTCGGGACTGAGGCGGTGTCGGGAAACTCGTGCCCTGCACTTCCTGACGTTCAATTGCTATCGTCGTCAGCCGTTTCTCGCCAGTGCCCGGTCGCGTGATCTGTTTGAAGTGGCATTAGAAAAGTCTCGAATCCGCTACGAATTCTTCGTCACCGGATACGTGGTGATGCCCGAGCACGTTCACCTTCTCATGAGTGAACCCGAACGTGGCACACTCGCCAGCGCCGTGCAGGCGATTAAGCAGTCGGTGTCCCGAAGACTGATTGGTGGCCGCGAGCACTTCTGGCAGGCCCGCTATTACGACTTCAATGTCTGGACGGCGAATAAGCGCATCGAGAAACTGAAGTACATCCACCGCAATCCAGTAGTGCGGGGACTGGTCGAGCGGCCCGAGGATTGGGCCTGGAGCAACTTTCGGCACTACGTGACTGGAGAAGCGGGCACGGTAGAAATTGAATCTCCGTGGACTGCGCGCCGCCGCGAGCGATGGGACTGTCGCTTCGCGTGCGTGCCGTGTCGATCAAAGCTACGTGAGTGAAGAAAGGCCCCGCCCTACGATTCGCTGACGCGAATCGTAGAACGGGGCACCCAAGTTGGATTTTCCGTTGCCCGGGCCACCCGCCAGTCACGAATCCGCTACGAGTTCTTCGTCACCGGATATGTTGTGATGCCCGAGCATGTTCACCTTCTGATGAGTGAACCCGAACGTGGCACTCTCGCCAGCGCGGTGCAGGCGATGAAGCAGTCAGTGTCCCGAAAACTGATTGGCGGCCGCGAACACTTCTGGCAGGCCCGCTATTACGACTTCAATGTCTTCACGGCGAAGAAGCGCATCGAAAAGCTAAAGTACATACACCGCAACCCAGTAGTGCGGGGACTGGTCGAGCGGCCCGAGGATTGGGCCTGGAGCAGCTTTCGGCACTATGTGACTGGAGAAGTAGGCGCGGTGGAAATTGAATCTCCATGGACTGCGTTCCGCCGCGAGCGGATGGGACTGTCGCTTCGCGTGCATGCGCCGCCGGCCAAAGTTCGATGAGTTAAGAAAAGCCCCGCCCTACGATTCGCTGACGCGAATCGTAGAACGGGGCACCCAAGTTGGATTTTCCGTTGCCCGGGCCACCCGCCCAATTTAAGCGAAGCTTGAGCGGGCGTTTTCAGTGTTAGGTTCGCCGGGTGCCCCATTCAAGGTCCTCTTTTGGCCTTGAGTGGGGGTTTTCGTTCCTACCACCGGACTGTCGCTGTTACCACCGAAAAACCCTGCTCAAGCTTCGCTTGGGAGCCTGTCCTGAGCGTAGTCGAAGGGGGCACCCGTTTTGACCGGGCCACCTGCCCGATCAGGAATAAGTCCGGTCGTTTGCCGGATTTGGTGGGCCACTTGAGGCGCTGACTTGCGCGACGTGACCTTACTTCAGGTGTGGGAATATGACGCCGAAGACTGACAAAGTCAATACCCACTGAAGTGTCGAGATAGCTTGGCCGGGGTGCGCCATGCACTGTCAACCGAAGATACGTAAACAAGAAAAGTCCCCGCCCCATCTTCGGTAGAACCCAAATTAGATTCTCCGCTGGCCGGGCCTCCCGCCGATTGCCCGAATCATCCATCTGCACTGCAGAAGGGGCCTCGCCACGCCGGTCGCTTACCAAGGTAACCAAAAGGATAGTCGCGGGTAACCGTTCGGCTACTGTCGTGCCCTCTGCTGAGCCCCCCGTTAAAAGTGGTCTGTACGTATTTTGCTGAAAATGCAACGGAATGGATGCGGAAGAAGCTTGGTTAGGCTTTGGCACGACACTTGCCTTATGTAGTTCCATCACGCAAGCTCCCGGCGATGGCCGCACGAAGCTAAATGAATGCCACCGGAGTTTCGCAACAACTTAATAGCCCGCCACAGGAGGCGAAGTAACGGAGGAATAGGTGTATCTCAGTTTATTGAACGAGCGAGAACTGAAAGCATTCGTAAATTATTCGCCAGTCTAGTGTGAGCAGTATGGAAGCGAAGACGGAACCTCTGGCTGAAAGGAAAATAGACCATGACGATAACGAAAGTCGCAATGCTGGTTCTCGCTATTGCTCTAGCACTATACATTCTGATTCCTAACCTATCTTGGGCAGAAGATGGCGCTGCTCTGTACAAGGCGCAATGCTCGGTCTGCGACGGCCTAGATGGCGCCGGCAAGCCCGTGGCCAAGGTCCCAAGCGTAGTTGCCGTCGATGACAAGATCGTGTGGTAAGGACGCGGTCAGTAGTTTCGGGAGTCGTGTTGGGGCAGATGAGACCCTGTAGCAAACCCTGCGCCCGGCCAAAGATAAACAGTGCACTCAACTACCTGGGGTCTTAATAGTGCAGGTCGTTGGGAGCTAAAACGGAACTTCCCTAAAGGAGAAACGCCATGCCTGACAAGAGAATATCTTCGATTCGAATTAGTCCTGACAACGCAACAGTCCTGGACAACCTGGGACATCTTAAAGAGCTCGCTGGAACGTGGAAAGGTAAGGGGTTCAACCTGATTGCCAGGCCCGACTGGCACGATAAGACAGACCTCTACCTGCAACTCAATCAGACCCGCGAGACCTTGAAATTTGACCCAATTGGCTCATCCATTCCGAATCGTGGTTTCGGGCAGGATGACATCGAGCTCTTCGGTTTAACCTATCTTCAGCAGATTGTCGATGCAGGCAACGACGGCGCCATGCACATCGAGCCGGGCATCTGGATCACGCAACCACACACTAGCTTTCCGCCCGAAACCGCACCCGCGCCTGGGCAGCTTGTGGCTCGGATGGGCACGATCCCTCACGGCAACTCCTTGTTAGCCGAAGGTATTGCTGAGCCTTTCACGGGTCCCCCGGTGCTGACGGTTCCTGGTGCTCAATACAGGTTCTCGCTGTTCCCGTCGTTCAACAGCACGCCCTTTGGCGTGCCGCCGACCGCCCCATCGCCTCCGGGGATCGTCTTCAATGCCGCCGGATCATCGGAAAAGCTCACCGCCCCGACCGTGCCGGCTCAAGCGTTTCCTCAATACGATCTCACCGTTCCGATCGGCCCCATTCCCCCAGGCCCATTGAATCCGCCCTTCGCGCTCAACACGAGAACGCCGTTTGACACCACCCCACCAGAGCCGCCGCTGCCTGCGAACATCAACGGTGTTCCCATGCAGGACGTAATCAACGATCCGATTTTGCTTCTGCAAAAAGACATCGAGCTACTCGTGGCCCAGGGCTATACGTTTGAGGGGACGGCCCTCAACATCGCCACCACGACACCGCTGAACTTCCTGAAAAACGCCAACTCCGGTCCAAAAGGTCCGAAGGTTCAGGTCACGGTGCCGCAGTTCGGCGGGGGCATCGAAAATATTCAGTTTCTCGGTGGTGAGAGCCCCACCGTTGGGGGCAAAGTGGAACTACAAGAGAACGCTGAGACGGCGATCGTCTATGCGACGTTCTGGATCGAAAAGGTGACGCATAAGGAGCACGGCCACTCTTTCATGCAGTTGCAATACGCGCAAATGGTGGTGCTGAACTTCCCCATATTCCATCTGCTCCATCAAGCGCCCCCTGTCTATGTGAACTTGGGATGGCCGCACATCTCGGTGGCGACCTTAAGGAAGAGCTTCACCTAAGAAAGCTCATTGTCAGCCCAGTTGCCCCAGGTTCGCGCCGTTCATTCGGCGCCAACCTGGGAAACACATCCCTACAGATCCTTCTTCCCCACCACCGCAATCCCCAACTCCTTCAACTGACGGTCGCTCACTGGAGTCGGCGCGTCCATCATCAGGTCGATGGCTTTGGCGGTTTTGGGGAACGGAATCACTTCGCGGAGGCTGTCGGCGCCGGCGAGGATCATGACGATGCGGTCGAGGCCGAGGGCGATGCCTCCGTGCGGAGGCGTGCCGTACTGCAGCGCTTCCAGGAAGAAGCCGAAGCGCGCCTGCTGCTCTTCGGGAGACATGCCCAGCGCCTTAAAGATGATGCTCTGGATGTCTTGCCGGTGAATACGGATGGAGCCCGAGCCCAGTTCGGTGCCGTTGAGCACCACGTCGTAGGCCAGCGCGCGCACCGCGCCAGGATCGCTCTCCAGCTTGTCCATGTCGTCTTCGTGCGGCGAGGTGAAGGGATGGTGCGCCGCGTTCCAGCGCTGCTCGGTCTCGTCCCACTCGAACATGGGGAAGTCGGTGACCCACAGGAAACGGTAATCCTTCTTGTCGAACGCGCCGTGCTTGGCGGCGTATTTCTGGCCGAGTGCCAGGCGAAGCTGTCCGGCGGCTTCGAAGAGCTGCCGGTCGCGGGCCGAAAGCCTGACCAGCGTGGGGGAAACGTTGCCCGATGCGCCGCTTCCGGTGCGATAGTTCGCGGTTGCTTGATTGCCGCTTGGAGGCCGTTGGCCTTCGGTGCCGTCGCCGAATTGGACAGTCGTAGCGGAAGCGCCGACGAGGACGATGAAGTCGGTGGGCTCGGCGCCAGTGAGCTCGCGAATTTTCGCGACTGCGTCGGGGAATGATTTTTCCAGGCGCTTCAGGTCTTCGAACACCTTGGCGTCTTTGCGGTCGCCGAACATCGGCTTGATGTCATCGCGCTCTTTGCGCGAAAGCTCTCCGACCTTCGGAGTGACGATGGCGACGATAGGCATTTCGGGATCGAGGTTGAGCGTCGCGAGATTTTCCGGCGCGAAGGCGGCGCGCACGTCGGTCATCTTGGGCAAGCGCATGTCGGGCTTGTCGATGCCGTACTCGCGGATGGCCTGGTCGTAACTGGTGCGCGGAAACGGCGTTTGCAGATCGACTCCGACGGTCTTCAGCGCTGCGGTGAGGAATCCCTCGACCGTGGCGAAGACGATTTCGGGGCGCGCGAAGCTGATCTCCAGATCGATTTGGGTGAATTCGGGCTGACGGTCGGCGCGCAGATCTTCGTCGCGGAAGCAGCGCACGATCTGGAAATACTTGTCGAAGCCGGAGATCATCAGGATCTGCTTGAACAGTTGCGGCGATTGCGGCAGCGCGTAGAACTCGCCGGGATGCACGCGGCTGGGCACGAGATAGTCGCGCGCGCCTTCGGGCGTGGAGCGCGTCATGAACGGCGTCTCGATTTCGTAGAAGCCCTGCGCGTTGAGGTAGTCGCGGATGGCGATCGACACATTGTGGCGAAGCTGGATGTTGTACTGCATCTCGGGGCGGCGCAGGTCGAGGTAGCGATACTTGAGGCGCACCTCTTCGTTGGCGATTTCGTTGTCGGAGGGCGAGAAGGGCAGCGGCTTGCAGTCGTTCAGGATGCGCAGTTCGTCGGCGACCACTTCGACTTCGCCGGTAGGAATGTTCTTGTTGATGGTGTTGGGATCGCGCAGCTTCACGTGTCCGAGCACCGCGACTACGAACTCCGAACGGACGGTCTCGGCCTTGGCATGCATGGCGGCGCCGGCCTCGGCGGTGATCACGACTTGGGTAATGCCGCTGCGGTCGCGCAGGTCGAGAAAGATCAGGTTGCCGAGATCGCGGCGGCGGTTGACCCATCCCATGAGAACGACTTTTGAGCCCGCGTCAGAGGCGCGCAGCGCTCCGCACATATGAGTACGTTTGAGATCACCAAGAAAATCGAGCATGAAGGTCCTTAATTAGGTGGAAAGTATGATTTTACTTGATTGCGGCGTGGTGCGGCGGATGGGAGTCCGTCCCGCCCTGCGGGGGTTGCATGTGAACTGGCGGGTCTGCGTGTGACACAGTTTCTGCGTGAACCGATGAATCGCGATCCGAAGCCCGGAGGGCGTGCCATGACAGCCCAGCGTGAAGCGAAGCGGAACGCTGGGTAAGATGCCAATTCCGCGACAAGTCCCCCGGGGACGTTGTTCACGTCACACCCGCGATGTGTTCGCCATCACCGAATGGGGCAAGTTCGCGGAATAGCCTTCTCGTATGCCTCACACCTTATCGCGCAACCTTGTGCACTGTGTGTTCAGCACGAAGGGACGCCTTTCCTCGATCTGCGAACCAGAGATGTTGTGGACGCACCTCGGTATCATCGCGAAATCAAAGGGCATTGCCCTGATAGCTGCCGGTGGGACGGCGAATCATGTGCACCTTCTGGTGGCGCTGAGTCCGGCGATGACCCTTTCGAATGCGATACAGAACCTGAAGGCGCATTCATCACGCTGGATGAAGGAAGATGTGCCGGCGTTCACGTGGCAAGAGGGATATGGCGCATTCAGCGTGAGTGAGTCGCAGAGGCAGAAAGTGGTGGATTACATCTCACATCAATCCGAGCATCACAAAAAGTGGACGTACAAGCAGGAGTTTGTCACGCTCGTGCGCAAGTCAGGGGTTGAGTTCGATGCACAGCATTTGTTCGGATGACGTGCCCGGGGCACTCGTCATTCAATAACGCACGCTACCCAGCACTCCGCTTCGCTGCGTGCTGGGCTGTCATGGCACGCCCTTCGGGCTCTGACCAACCGCGGGCAGAGGCGTTTTCGCCAACCTCAACCTGCAAGCGGGTGAAGTTGTTTCGTCAGGACGTAATTCGGACGAGACGGTATTGCACTGCTGAAGGGGTTCTCCACCCATGCACAGACGCTGGACCGGCATTAGCTCTTGTTGTGCAGATACTCCGCCAACTCTGCACGCGGAACTTGCTCCTGCTTGCCGGTAGCGAGCTCTTTCACGGCGAACTGGCCGCCAGCGACTTCGTTTTCGCCGACGATGACGATGTACTTCGCGCCGGCTTTTTCTGCGGATTCGAAGGACTTCTTCAGGCGGAAGGTTTCGTCGCCGATGTCGGCGGTTACACCTGCTCGGCGCAACTCGCGCGCCAGCTTCAGGGCATGGGAATTCATTTCTGCGCCCAGCGGAGCGATGTACGCGTCGAGCTTGGCATCGGCGGTGACGCCCTCGGCCTGCAAGGCGAGAATCAGCCGGTCCTCACCAATAGCGAATCCAATGCCTGGAGCTTTTGGCCCGTCGAGCGATTCGGAGAGGCCATCGTAACGTCCTCCACCGAGCACTGCGCTTTGCGCGCCCAGATCGCCGTGAGTGAACTCGAAGGTCGTGCGGGTGTAGTAGTCGAGTCCGCGCACCATGCGTTCGTTAATGACGTACGGCACTCCGACGGCGTCGAGCATGGCACGCACCGCGGCGAAGTTCTCTCGGCAAGGGTCGTCGAGATACTCGCTGATCTTGGGCAGCTTCTCGATGATGGGCTGATCGGCGGGAACCTTGCAGTCGAGCACGCGCAGCGGATTCGTCTCGGCGCGCCGCTGGCAGTCGGCACACATGGTTGCGACCACTGGCTGCAATGCCTCACGCAGCGCCTGGTTGTAACGTGCTCGATCGGCGGCGCAGCCCACGGAATTCAGTTGAAGTGTCCAACCGCGCAGGCCGAGTTCGTCGAGCAGCGTGGCGAGCATCTCGAGAACCTCTGCATCGCGCGCGGGAGACTCGCTGCCCGCGCTGGGAGGCCCGATGATCTCAGCGCCGATCTGGTAGAACTGCCGGTAGCGCCCTTTCTGTGGGCGCTCGCGGCGAAATTGCGGACCGATGTAATAGAGCTTCTGCAGCGTGCCGCGCTTGTCGAGCTGGTGCTCGATGTAGGCGCGCACCGTGCCTGCGGTGTTCTCCGGACGCAGGGTCAGCGACTGCGACTTCTCGCTTTGGGCGCGGCCCTTGTCTTCCCAGGTGAACATTTCTTTGGTGACGATGTCGGTCTCTTCGCCAACGCTACGTGAGAATAGCTGCGTGTCCTCGAAGATGGGAGTGCGAATTTCGTGGAAGTTATAGCGCGCGAAGATGTCGCGAACCTTCGCCTCAACACGGTTCCATAGGTCGGTGTCGGGCGGGAGAAGGTCACGGGTTCCGCGGATGGCACGAATCATGGTGATTGGTTACTAGTAATTGGTGATTAGTAATAAGCAATAAGCAATAAGCTACTTCTTCCGTTCTGCTAAGTAGGTCTCCTTGTATCCCAGGTAATTCTTCGCATAGCGCAGGATGGTCTGTTGCGCTTCTTCGTCGAGTTGCTTGCGGACTTTGCCGGGGACGCCCATCACCAGCGAGCCGGGAGGAATCACCATCTCCTCCGGAATCAGGGTGCCCGCCGCAATGATGGAGCCCGCACCGATGCGCGCGCCGTTCAAGATAATGACGCCCATCCCGATCAGGCAGCGATCTTCGACCACGCATCCGTGCAGCGTGACGTTATGGCCGGCGGTGACCCAGTCGCCCACCTCGACCGGCCACTGATTCAGCATGCCATGCATCACCGAGCACTCCTGGATGTTGCTGTTGGCGCCGATGCGGATGTAATTCACGTCGCCGCGCACCACGGCGTTCATCCAGATGCTGGCGTTTTCGCCCAGCACCACGTCGCCGAGCACCTGTGCCGACTCGTCGACGTAGCAGGACTCGGGAATGGTCGGCCAGATGCCTTTGTAGGAGCGGATCATAGCAGCGGTCCTGAATCTCTCAACATACCATGCCAGGGCATCGTCGAAAATCATTCACCACAGAGGAACGGAGGACACAGAGAAGCGTTGGCTAAGAAGAAAGGCAAGATCAACCACGGATTTACACGGATGACACGGATCGGAGTGGGGCAAAGACAAAGTCAACATTCACCACAAAGGCAAGGAGGACACGGAGCAAGCGAGACTTGGGGATCAATGTGGCGGGGCTGTCGTGCAGGGCTCAAGGCGGCGGGGATAAGCGAGGGTGAAGTGCTTGGGATCCAGGGGCGTTTCGAGCTTCAGTTTGGATGGCTTGGTGAGCGGCGCCGCAAGTTGAAAGACGACCTGATATGGCGAACTCACCGTTTCTCTGATTTGCTTCGCCACAATGGCAGCCTCGCCAGTGTTCAGCCATCCGCTGGACTGGGGAAGGCGAAACAGAAACCCGCCAGTTAGGTTTGCGAGGTCTTCCATCGCCTGTGCTCCGTCGCGTTCTTCCGAGGTCTTATACGGCTCCTTAGGAACTACCAGAAAGACGAAGACGCGAGTATTACGGGCGACCAGACTCTGAACAAAGCGATGCGAGTCCATGGCGCTGTGGTTGTCACCACCATCGGTCACCAAATAAACCGTATCGCCGAACTGAACTTCGCGGAATACTGAAACCGCTTCGCTCACGCTCGAATACAACGCTGTCGAGCCCTTCGGGGATTGGTATTTCAGAGACGAAACCTGTTCACGGGCGCTGTTTCGATCCTGCCATTGTGAGAGCTGCAAACGCTCCGCGAACCTACCGACTGCGACTGCGGCATTCAACGGTACCGCATCCATGGCGAATGCGGCCAGTGGGAGTGTAACGCCCCAGCCCTCGCCTCCGTTTGAAGGTCCCATACTGGCGCTACTGTCAATTAGAAGTAGCACACGCGTAGGACCGCTGTCCGTGCTGAAAGAAACCAAATTAGCTAGGTTGCCATTGACCAGAACTTGCACCTTCTCCAGCACCGTAGCTGGTTGCTCCTGATTGCGCAGCACGGTGAGTGCAATGCTTCTGTGCAAGCAGACGTCAACCGCTGTTTGCGATGAGCCGGGTTCGATTGGCGAGGCTGCTTGTTGCGCTGAAGGTGCACGACTGTCCGTCAGCAGCAACGCTGCCAACAACATGAATTTCCAACTGAGTACCGAGTCCATGAGCCTGTCCACGAAGAATCGGTTCCATACTGCGCCTAAAGCTTCAGGATTTCCAGCATTTGCTGCTCGCGCCGCTAGTAAAGTATTCGCATGAAGCCGAATGACGTTCCCGACTCCAACCTCAAGCCCACTCCACAAAGCGCTCCTAAACCGAAGCCTGTTCCGAAATCATTTCTCCGCAAGCACTCCCTGGGCCTGGGTGCTTTGGCCGTCGTTGTCACATTGATCGTGGCGTACATGCGGGCCGATCCAGAGACGCATCTTGGCTCGTTTTTTGGCAACGCCATCGCCGACTGGACCGGCGTGCTGGTCACCGTGATCATGACCAAGCACCTGTACGAAAAAGGGTCGGCGGAGAGCAGAAATCCGAAGGGTAAGTGGAAATCTCCGGTGCTGGAGTTTCTGCGTGAACATTCGCTCACCGTGTTTCTGGTGATCACCTGGCTGGGGTGGGTGTGGGTCTTCCGCAGAATGGACACGAACAGCCGCTGGGGACAGGTGGTCGGCAACATCGTGTCGGAATGGACGCAGATTCTCGGGCTGGTGTGGATGACGAAGATCCTGATGGAGGTTGGTTCGAAGGAGAGCTCGCGTTGACGCGAGCGCCGCATCCGCGCACACTACAAGGCAGCGGCGAACGTGGCCGAATGTGCTGCGGATTGGCAATAGCCAAAGCAGCTCCCTCGGTCGCCACGGCGACCTCGAGATGACAAATCGAAAGACTGTCCCTATATTGTGCGAATCTCAATCGAACTATTGGAGGATCGATGCGGCCATTATTTGTGATCGGACTTGTCGTGCTGGTGCTGGGCATTCTGTCCTTTGTCGTGCCTATTCCCACCAGTCAGACGCATGGCGCGAAAATCGGCGATGCCACGATTGGCATCACCACGCATAGCAGCGAAAAGCTCTCCCCGGTCATTGGTGGCGTGCTTTGTCTCGCCGGCGTGGTGCTTGTGATCGCGGGATCGCGCAAGAGCGGCTAGGTCGAGTCGCTTGCTCCCACTCTGTCGTCCGACGAAGCTCCCAGGTTAGCGCCAAAATCGGGCGCGAACCCTTCGACAGGCTCAGGGCAGGCTCTGGGGCACCGGCAGCGATGTCCGTCGCGGCGGTCTAGAACTTCATCACTTCAGTAGATGAGTTTGGAAGAATGCATCCGCCTGCCGCATGGCATCTTCGGTGGCCTCATGGTTGGCAGGAATTGATTGCTTGCTCTTTGAGGGATCGTCGAAATTATGGGCCGCACCAGGGTAGACGATCACCTTCAGATCATTGCCGTCGGCGCGGGCCCGCTTGGCGAATTCCTCGCAGCGTTTGGGCGAGACCTCTTCGTCGTCACCGGCAATCATCAACAGCATGGGCGCGTACGCGTGATAGGCGCCCTTGACGGCATCCATGCCACATCCTGGATATTCGGCAATCGCCGCACGAAATCCGGGCTCATTGGCCGGAAGTGGGAGGCCAGGAGACTGATCGCTCATCGTCACCAGGACAGTCATGCCACCGTTTGACCATCCTTGCACTCCAATGCGGTCCTTAACGATGCCGGATTGTTTCCGCAAGTACTGCAAGGCGCCGTAGGCATCGAGCGGCCTGACGGTCTGTTCGCTCACTTCGGGTGGCCGTTCGTCATAGCTGCCCTTGGTAAATCCGGCTGGATAACCACGTGGCCCAAAGCTGTCCACCAGCAGCGCTACATAGTTTCTCGCAGCCCAGAATTCACCCCATTCTTTGTGACGCTTGGAAAGAGTCTCGGCTGAATAGACGCCCTTGGCGAGCGACGAATACGGGCCCGCGCGACCGTGCAGCAGCACGACCGCTGGGTGGGGACCAGGGCTTTGCGGCTCGAAAAGATAGCCGACGAGATTTGTCTTGTGATCGGCGCTCTCGAAGTGAACCGTTCGAGGAACTGCGGCCAAATTACAGGCCGACGCTATAGTCAGGAGGGTCACGAGACGCAGCGTCCTCTTACTTGGGTAGCTTATGCCTATCACGGTCGTTGGACTCCCTTAGCGAGGCTCAAAAATACCACGAGTTCGGGCATTCGCAACCCAATTTCAAGGTCCCGCCTGAAAGGAGGGACTCCCAGTGGACATGCTCCCCACCTGCGAGTATTTTCTTCTGAGCACACCTTTGTGGGGATGAAAGGCTAGAGGCCATCTAAATGTATTTTGAACAGTTCTACCTGGGCTGTCTGGCACATGCTTCGTACCTGCTGGGATCGGAGGGCGAGGCCATCGTCGTCGATCCGCAGCGTGACGTGGACATCTATCTCGAAGCCGCGGAGAAACAGGGGCTGGCGATACGGGCCATTTTCGAAACCCATCTTCATGCGGACTTCGTGTCAGGGCACCGCGAGCTGGCGGCGCGAACGGGCGCGACCATTTACCTGTCGCGTGCGGGCGGAGCTACGTTTCCACACGTCGACGTGGACGACGGATTCAGGCTGCGTGTAGGCAAGCTGAATATCGAAGGACTGGCAACGCCGGGCCACACGCCCGAAAGCATCAGCTTGCTGGTGACTGATGAAGAGAATGCGCAGCAGCCGTGGGCCGTGCTCACTGGCGACACGCTGTTCATCGGCGACGTGGGGCGTCCCGACCTGTCGCCGACGCACACGCCGCAGCAACTGGCGGGCCTGTTATATGACTCGCTGCGCACGAAGTTGCTGACGCTGCCCGATGGAGTAATGGTGTATCCAGCGCACGGAGCGGGCTCGCTATGCGGACGCAACATGCGCGCCGAACGCTTCTCCACCATCGGCACCGAGCGGCTGACCAACTACGCGCTGCAGATCAAGGACCGTGACGAGTTCATCCGGCAGATGACTGCCAACCTTCCGGCACGTCCCGACTATTTCCTGGAAGACGCCGCAATCAATCGCGCGGGAGCTGCTTCGCTGTCGGACTTGGCAGAACTGAAGCCCATCGCTGCGTCAGAAGTAAAGAAAATGATGGAGAATGGCGCGACAGCGCTCGATGTCCGGCAGGGTGAACAATTTGTCGCCGCGCACGCGCCGGGATCGGTGAGCATCCCGCTGTCAGGACAGTTCGCGTCTTGGGCCGGAGCGGTGTTGGGACTAGGCTCGCGACAGGTGCTCGTCGCAGATACTCCCAAGCAAGTGAGCGAGGCGCGGGTTCGTCTGGCGCGAGTCGGCAGCGAAAATGTTGCGGGCTACCTGCAGGGCGGGATCGAAGGCTGGCGCGCGGCGGGATTCCCGATGGAGCGGGTGATGCAGATCACGGTGCAGGACTTGGCGTCGCGGCTGCCCAACGGCGGAATTGGAGTCCTCGACGTGCGGCGCGAGGCCGAGTTCCAACCGGGACATATCGAAGGCGCCGATTGGCATCCACTCGACCGCTTCAAAGCGGCTTTACCTGAAATTCCCAAGGACACGCCCGTCGCGGTGCATTGCAAAGGTGGATACCGCAGCCTGATTGCTTGCAGTCTGCTGCAGCGGGCCGGGTACCACAATGTGGTAGATGTCGCCGGAGGACTGGATGCATGGCAGGGAGCGAGTCTTCCCACCGTGAGTCAGGCGAGCGTTGAAGAAGTCAGCGCCAAGTAGCGCGGCGTGATCATGTGCCGCCCTGCGGTCTTACGCGATGAAAGGGGCCTTCGACTACGCTGCCTCGCTCAGGATGACAAACCCCAACGTAGAGTGAATTCGTTCAATCGACAAAATATCTGGCACAACTCAAACAGGAGCAGCGTGCGATGCAGAAGATCACCCCATTCCTCTGGTTCAATAACAACGCCGAAGAGGCGATGAACTTCTATACCTCCATCTTCAAGAACTCGAAGATTGGAAAGGTTTCGCGCTACGGCGACGCCGGCCCCGGACCAAAGGGAAGCGTCATGGTTGGCACGTTTACTCTCGACGGTCAGGAGTTCATGGCACTCAACGGCGGTCCGCACTACAAGCTCACTCCTGCTTTTTCGTTGGTGGTGAATTGCGAGACGCAGGAGGAGATCGACGACTTCTGGGAAAAGCTCTCCGCCGGCGGACAGGTCATGCAGTGCGGCTGGCTGACGGACAAGTTCGGCCTTTCGTGGCAGATCGTTCCTACCGTCCTGGGCGAGTTGATGAGCAGCGGCGACCCGGGAAAGTCGAAGCGCGTGATGCAGGCTCTACTGAAGATGGACAAGCTGATCATCGCGGACTTGCGGCGAGCGTACGAGGGATAAGGGCTGGGAGTGATTTTGTTCCATTTTGGAACTGTCCCATTACGAAAGTACATGGCAAAATTACCTGCCCATGAACCTTCGTAACCCCTTGACACAGGGTCGCGGTGTCCGCCGTCACAGACCCACGTAACCCAGCAGCGAAAGATGGGGGTGGAAGCAGGGTTCTCCCCCATGGATCGCTCACGAGTCCGGAATTACAGGCGTTCGATCATCTGTCTGGTGGTGTCGCTGACCGCGTTGCTGCTGGTCCTTCTGTTACCAGCGCGCGGGCAGGATGGCAACACTTCGCTTCAGGGTACCGTCGAAGACCTGAGTGGGGCGCACATCGCCCGCGCCGCGGTCAAGTTGGTGAACCCGGACAACGGATTCCACCTCGAAGCCTCGACCGACGGCGAAGGCAGATTCAGCTTCGCGATGCTGGTTCCCGGACGCTATAGCGTCGCGGCCTCGGCGCCGGGAATGGCGCTTGCCACCCAGACGGGACTGGAATTGCACGTGGGCGGGTCCATGCAGGTGCAACTCCGCCTGCGTCCAGCAGGCCGAGCGGAAAAGATCACCGTGGTCGCACCTCCGGCACTTATCGATCCCGACAGCGGCGAGGTTTCGCAAGTGATCGACGAGCAGGCCATCGCCGACTTGCCTCTCAATGGACGCCGCTTCACCGACCTGGCGCTGCTATCACCGGGAGTGACCCAAGACCCGCGCGGACTAACTTCGGGCTCTAACGGTGACCTGTCATACGGCGGAACGCGCGGCTACCAGAACAGTTTCCTGGTGGATGGCGCCGACAACAACAATAGCTTCTTCGCCCAGGCCGCGGGACGCTATCGCGCGCCCTACCAATTCAGCAACGAGGTGATCAAGGAATTTCGGGTGTCGTCCAACGGCTACAGCGCGGAGTTGGGACGCGCGGGTGGAGCGGTGTTCAACGTGGTCACCAACTCCGGCGGAAACCGATGGCATGGCACCAGCTTTCTTTACGTGCGCGATCGCGACTTTGACGCCCAGTCAGCTTACGTTACTAGCCATCCCAACGAGCAGCAGCGCCAATTCGGTGGGACCTTCGGCGGTCCGCTGCGCAAGAATCGCGCCTTCCTGTATCTCGGGTACGACCAGCATCAGTTGACCGTGCCGTCGATCATGCAATTCGGCAATGGCGCCAGCAGTGTGGTGCCGCAACCGGCCGACTACGACCGCAAGGATAAGGATGTGGTCTTTGCGGCCGCCGAGCAACTCAACGCCATGGCGGGCGAGTATCCCACCCACATGGGAGGCAGCGCCGGCTTCGCCAAAGTCGACTTCAATCTCTCGTCACGGCATTTGTTGTTCTTCCGGCTCAGTACCTCACGCTACTCCGGGACGAACAACGTGTTTTTCGATCCCGCGAGCCCGATCACGACCTATGCCGAAAGCAGTAACGGCAGCGAGGACGTGAAGACCGAGAGCGTGGCGGCGTCGTGGACCAGCGCTTGGACACACCGGCTCTCCACAAATCTGCGGGCTCAGTTCTCCCGCGATGTGCAACAGTCGATTGCCAACTCCGACGATCCCAAGATCAAGATCTATAACCTGGTCGATGGCATTGGGAGGTCCAACATCCTGCCCCGCGAAACCCGGGAGCACAAGCTGCACGTTGCCGACACCGTCAGCTACAACACGGGACGCATGAACTGGAAATTCGGCGGCGATTTCCTGCAGGGCTGGATCTTTAACTACTTTCCTTCGATGTTTGGTGGTGAATACTACTTCGACAACGTCAAAGTCAATCCTTGGTTTTTCACGCCGCAGAAAAACGGAGCGCCACTGACCCCGTTGCGCGCCTACGCTCATGGCGTGCCGCGCTATTACATGCAGGACTTTGGCACTGCGGTCTCGCATCCCAACTCTCGTTCCTATGCGTTGTTTATCCAGAACAGCGTACGAATCACCCGTAGCCTCACTGTCAACGCGGGCTTGCGCTACGATCTGCAGACGTTCGAGGTCCCTGGCCTTGTCAGCAATCCGCAGTACGCTCCCTCGGGCCAGACCCCAACGGACACCAATAATTTCTCTCCGCGTGTGGGATTCACTTACTCCATCGGCGCGCGCCACCCTATCGTCTTGCGGGGAGGTTTCGGCCGCTTTTACAGCCTCATACCCGGGATGTACGCGTCAAAGGTCGAGGCCGACAATGGACTGACGCAGAGCCGGCTGTTTCTCGACATCATGAATCCGGCGAACGCAGCCGTTTTTCCCAAGTATCCCAATGCGCTGGTGAATTGCGCTTCAGGGGCGACAACCTGTACCGCATCCGCGTCCGTTGCCAAGTTTCTTACAACGCAGGTCTCCGCTTTCGCGCCCAATTTCCAGACGCCCTACACAGAGCAGGCGAGCCTCACGCTGGAGTACGGCATCGGTGCCAACCTGACCGCATCCGCCAGCTATCTCCACGTCCACGGCGAACATCTGCTTCGGTCGCTCGATGTGAACCTGCCCAAACCGAAGATCACCGAGTACCCGGTGTACGACGATCAGTCGGTATTTACCGGCGAGTATTATTCCGTCGAGTCATTCGCTACATGGGAGACCAGGCGCACCGTGGACTGTCCGTATCCGCCGTGCATCAACGACGTGCAGCGACCGGATCCACGATTGGGCGCCATTAATTCTTTTGAGAGCGCAGCCAGCAGTGACTACAACGGGCTGACGTTGCTGCTGAAGGGAAAAATCGGCAAGCAACTTTTCGTTCGAGTGGGCTACACCTTCGCCAAGGCCCTCGACGACGGACCCGACTCGCTGGTGGTGGAGCGTCCCGGCAACGTGCAGAACGCCTACGCCACGCAACTGGAGCGGGGATTGAGCGTCACTGATCAACGCAATCGCTTTGTTGCCTCCAGCGTGTACGAGCCTGCGTCCTTTCACTACGAGCAACCGGTGCTGAATGCGTTGTTCAACAACTGGAGAGTGTCGACGGTGTTTACTGCTGGTTCGGGACGACCGATTAACGCGACCATGGCAGGAGACGGCAATCGCGACGACAACACTTACAACGATCGCCTCCCCGGTACGGTCAGAAACGCATACCTAGGGCCGGGCTACTTCACCGTTGATGTTCGCCTTAGCAAGGGATTCCAGTTTGGCGAGCGGTTCCGCCTGACATTGCTCGTCGAGTCCTTCAATGTGTCGAATCGGGTCAACCGGCGAGTCGATATTTCCGATGACGGATTTCTGAATTCAGCCGGACAATTCGTAGCCTATTCGACGAACGTTGGCAAGGCCCTGTATCCTGGCGAATTCGTGAAGAATTCGAAGTTCCTGATACCCACGAATTCATACGCGCCGCGGCAGGTGCAATTATCGATAAAGGCAAGTTTTTGAGCCTCTTAGGGACGGCGCTTCCCACTTCTGTGCGACCGCGATGGCGCTTAGATGGGGCCCTGATGTTGGCACTCTTGACTTGACTTCGCCTGCGAAGACTGGGATAACTGAGGATGTCCGTTTGGACGAGTTTGGGGGTGTTTTCCCGTTGGCCGAAGTTCGCATTCAAGAGGGTGAGTCTTTAGAGAACGCCCTGCGTCGCTTCAAGCGCAAAGTACAGCAAGAGGACATTATTAAAGAAGTGAAGCGTCACTCCTTCTACCTCAAGCCAGGCGAAAAGAAGCGAGTAAAGGAAGCGTTGGCGCGCAAGCGCAGTCGCAAGAAAGCTCGCAAAGAGCAGGACTAATTCAACCGCAGGGCCGCCGTCACAAACGCGGCCCTGCGCTTTTACTTTTGAGCTGTTGTTGGGGACCTTCATAACTGAAATCCTGCAGTACTAAACCATGCTGTCGGCATGGTGGGCCGAACCCCGGGGTAGTGCCTAGCAATCGGAACTGCAATCGTCGGCTTGAACCCTCAGTCCGGTTCATCCTGTGGATTGCATCACCTTCTTCCCTTGCATGGGATCTCGGACTGAAGGGAGCACTCTCCATGGAATTCCAGGATAAGGTTCTGAAGTGTATCGACTGCGGCAGTGATTTCGTCTTTACCGCCGGGGAGCAACTGTTCTTCCACGACAAGCAGTTCAAGAACGAGCCGAAGCGTTGTAAGCCCTGCAAAGCGAAACGAGCCGCTAACGTGGACACAACTTCGGCCGGTAACTATTCCAAGGTCGAGACCCGCACCAATTGCTCTGGATGCGGGAAGGAAACGACCGTCCCGTTCAAGCCAACACAGGGCCGACCGGTGTTTTGCCGGGAGTGCTTCCAGCAAAAACGGACAGCAGCCTCGGCCTGACCGCCTGGTTGCCAAAATTTCCGCACCATTCACGACTTGCCAGAGCCGTAAGCTTTGGCGCGAGGTTGTGCCGGGACAAGCTGAGGTTACCGCTTAGTCTCAAGGCAGGGTTTGCGCGCTCCGCGTTCGTCCGAGCTTGTTCAGTCCGTATAATGAGCCTGTGGCGACGTATTTTGTAGAGAACTTCGGGTGTCGCGCGACCCAGGCGGATGGGGCTGCCATTGAGCGCCAATTACTGGATCGCGGGCTGGCGCGCGCCAGTTCGGCGGGCGAGGCCGAAGTCGTCGTCCTCAACACCTGCACCGTCACCGCATCGGCCGATCAGGACGTTCGCTCCACCATCAGGCGGATTCATCGCGAAAACCCTGGCACGCGTATTCTGGTCACCGGTTGCTATGCGCAACGTGCTCCCGAAGAGATCGCCGCGTTGCCTGGTGTCAGTTTGGTCGTGGGAAATTCTCACAAGCACGAAGTTGCTACCTACGCGGTTCCGCTAACCACCGCGGCCGGATTTGTGCCGCTGGCGCAAATCGGCGCGGCCTCTGTGCCCAATGTCATCGTCGGCGACATCTTCGCCCACACCGAATTGCTGGCCGCCCCAGTCTTCGACGGCGAAGACTCCGCCGAAAAGACGCGCCCCAACCTCAAGGTTCAGGACGGCTGCAACAACCGCTGTTCGTTCTGCATCATCCCATTCGTTCGCGGGCGGAGCCGCTCGCTGCAACCCGACGATGTGGTGCGCGAAACCAACGCGCTGGTGGCACGAGGCTACCGCGAGATCGTGCTGTCCGGCATCAATCTCGGACGCTGGGGACGAGATCTGGCGCCGCGCACGAATCTTGCCGCCATGCTGCGCGCCGTTCTGGAGAACACCGTTATCGAAAAGTTGCGCATCAGCTCGGTTGAGCCGATGGATTGGAGCAACGAGTTGATTGAACTAGTCGCCTCCTCGCCACGCATTGCCAAGCACGCCCACGTGCCCCTGCAATCGGGAAGCGATAAGGTGCTGCGGCGCATGCATCGCAAGTACCGCCCCTGGCATTATGCCGACCGCATCGAGCGCATACGTCGCGCCATGCCTACCGCCGCCATCGGAGCCGATGTCATGGTCGGTTTTCCGGGCGAGACCGACGCCGACTTCGAGCAAACCCGTGCCCTCATCGAACGCCTGCCATTCACTTATCTGCACGTTTTCACGTATTCTTCGCGGCCGGGCACGCCGTCGGCGGAAATGCCGGATCAGGTTCCCGTGCAGGTCGCTCGCGAGCGCAACCGCGTGCTGCGCGAGCTCGCTGCCAATAAGAAGCGCGAGTTCATGCGGTGTTTCCTAGGGCGGGACCTGGACGCTATCACCCTGACTCGTTTCGACGGCTATGCCACCGAGGCGCTTTCCGATAACTTCCTCAAGCTGCAAGTGACCGGGCATCATGCCGCCAATCAGATGGTCTCGGTGCGTATTCAAGAACTCTGCTACGATGGACTGATCGGTCACACCCCGACGATAGCGTGAGGGACCGGCCAGTCACCTATCACAAATTAGTAATCAGTAAATCAGGCTACGTAATCCGCTCTGGAGTTGTTTCGTGCGGTGCAAATAGTAGCTTTGCTATTGTCAGATATAGGGATTATGGCTGGCAAAATTTTTTTAAAAAACTTCTTGCACAATTGGGATTGACAGGTTACTCTAACGGAACTCGCCCAGGGGTCACTCTTGGGACGCTCTTTGAATTCACGATTTGTTACCAAATTTCTGAAGTTCGAAGGGAAAGAAGCAGCCCGGAAAGTTCGGTTGTTGCACACTCCCTGAGATTTTGCAGCTGAACCGTTCGATCAAGTGAGCGGTTGCAGCAACTTGAGTTCAACAGGTAGCCGTCAGTAGGTTTCCTGTATTGATGTATATTGAGAGATACTGGAAGGCTGTGCGGACGAAGCAAGCCAGCTTCCGCGGACACTGGCAGCTTGAAACCGGATTAGACAGGGGAAACCATGAAAAGCTCAAAGAAAATGATTGTGCTGCTGGCGATGTTCATGCTGGCGGCGTTCTCTGCTGCACAGGCTAGCATTATCCTTGTGACCGCCCCGGTGGGCGGGAACATCGTTGACTGGAGCACGACAGGACTTCCGGTAGGCACTCAGCTCCATGGATTCCTAGCTTTTTCGACCGGAGGAGACACTGCTACTGCGACCGTTGCAGGCGTCATTGCAAATAAGGGCAGGCTGGTTCAGCAAAGCAATAGCGCGATCGTATGCCCGTGGTGCGGCAACTTCGCGGTGGGCGAGGATGCCATTTGGACCCAGAGCCACGGCCCTCTCACCGTCAGTTTTGGAGACGGTTATAACTTCGTGGGTGCCTACTTCCAGCAGGATATTTACGGTGCGTTCACGGCCAAGCTGCAAGCATTCAAC
>DATBZX010000291.1:0-4173 GCA_036512955.1 Terriglobales bacterium | reverse complement strand
GCTTGTTTATCATAGTTAACATCTCATCGTGTATCCTGTTGTCAGGTACGGCGCGGGGCTTTAGTTCGACAGCCCTGAAATCCTGGAGGGACACGCACTGTGAGATGGAGTTCCAAGCGGCGTCTGCGCTTCGCGCTCCCTCTTACCCTGTTCGCCATAGCTGCCTTTTCGCTCGTGCCGACAACCGCCTGGGCGCAGGGGGAAACCACCAGCGCCATTCTCGGGCAGGTC
Organism: Terriglobales bacterium; assembly: GCA_036512955.1. GTDB lineage: Bacteria > Acidobacteriota > Terriglobia > Terriglobales > Acidobacteriaceae > DASRAA01. The sequence goes on along the minus strand of DATBZX010000291.1, from coordinate 3,942 downwards.
GCCGACTCAAGCAGTGCGGTGGTCCCCGCTGCCACTGTGACTGTCGTCAATCGTGAGACAGGCCTGAAGCGCACCGCCAAGACGGACGACGCAGGCCGCTTCAATTTCCCGCAGCTCAAGCCGGGCACTTACACGGTCAAAGTCGAAGCGCAAGGATTTGAGCCGCAGCAGGCAGACAATGTTATCTCCGGGCTGGGCCAGAAGCAGACCGTCAACCTCACCCTCAGAGTGGCGCAAGCAAAGCAGACCGTGGAAGTCACTTCCGAGGCGGCGATCATCAATCCCGAAAATGCAAACACATCCACGACTTTGAGTGCGGCTGCGCTGGAGAACCTGCCGAACCCCGGCGGAGACATGACCTATCCGCTGCAGTTCGCGCCCGGCGCTCTGATCAACACTGCTGGCAGCAGCAACGATTTCGTCGGCGGAACGAACGGCTATGGAAACGTGGAATTCAACGGCCTGCCTGCCCTCTCCAACGGATACATCGTTGACGGCCTGGAGACGAATGATCCGCTTACCAACCTGAATAGCGGCCTCTCGACCAATCTCGTACTCGGCCTGAACTCGGTCTCGGAAGTGACGGTCAATACGCTTTCCTATTCCGTCGATCAGGGGCGCTACGGAGCATCCCAGGTCAACTACGTCACCAAGTCGGGCACCAACCAGTTTCACGGCAACCTGTACCAACTATGGAACGGCGCGGTCCTCAATGCGGCCGATTACTTTACCAATGCCACTTCAGGCAATCACAAGCCGGGTTCCACGGTAAACCACTTTGGAGGTAGTCTCGGCGGTCCGATCATTCACGACAAGCTGTTGTTTTTCTTCGACAGCGAGTGGGTACGGATCGCGTTGCCGATTTTCACCACCGTCACTGTTCCTAGTGCCGCATTTCAGCAGTACGTCTTGCAGCAGCTTCCTCTCGGCGGCACCGATTCCGTCACCGGATCGCGCTACGCGCCTGCGCCGGAGATGGTGCCCTTCTATCAAAAGATGTTTGCGCTCTACGGGAATACCAGCGGTACGCCGCTCGCCGTGCTCGGATGTCCTTTCAATGCGGACGGCAGCCAAGCCTCGGGCAGTCCCGCTAATGGGAATGGCTGTGCGAACCGGCGAGGTGTTTCGCACTCCAGCGATGATCACGAACAGGTGCAGACGGCCCGGATCGACTACAACATCGGCCTCAACGACAGCGCGTGGTTTCGTTTTCAGGCGGACACGGGAGTGCAAGCTGCCTACACCGATCCAATCAACCCGCTATTCAATGCGATATCGTCACAACCCCTGTACTCTTTCGCCGCCGGACACACACACGTCTTCTCGCAGAATCTGGTGAACTACTTTAATCCGGCGTTCTCGTGGTACGAGAGCCTCTTCGCGCCCAGCAACTTTCAGCAGACCCTCGCGGCTTTCCCGATAGTGCTCCAAGGCAGCGGTGCGAACGGCCCGTTCACCACCATCGGGGGCCTCGACAACACGTGGGCGCAAGGCAGGCGCGCCTCAAGATTTTTCATCAATGACAATCTCGCCTGGAGCCGCGGCGCTCACGAACTGCGGTTTGGCACGAACATTCGCATCTTTCGCCTGAATGATTACGACTTTGGGCAAGGTACGGTGCCAACTGTCACCTACACGACGCTGCCGCAATTCATCTACGGCGTGGCATCCACCGCGACCAAGACGTTCCCAACGTCGGCGAACGAACCATTCAATTTTCTGAATCTGGACTTCTATGCTCAGGACACTTGGCGAGTCACGCCCACGATGACATGGACCTTCGGGCTGCGGGATACGTACAATTCCAACCCGCTGAACCCACATGACCAGATTGCCCGCCTGAAAGGTTCGTTCTATTCCATCCCGCACGATGTCAATCAGCCGCTGAGCGACGCGATTCAAACGGGTCTCGGAAATCTCTTCGCATCGACGCCGTTGGCGATTCTGCAACCCAGAACCGCCATTGCGTGGCAGTTCGAGCCCAACACCGTCCTGCGGACCGGCTTCGGCCTCTTCAGCGATATCTTGCCGGGAAGTGTCGCGACCTGGTCGGAGTGAATCCGCCATACGTTCAGACCTTCCAAGGTGGTCTGCTGGGAACCGTTGGCGGCACGGCCATTGCGCCTGGAGTACCCAACAGCGCGGTCGATGCAACCATCGCAGCAAATGAGAAGTTCAATACAGGATTCCCGCAAGGCCAGCTTTCCTGCGCATCTCTGTTGGCAAACGCAGCGACCTGTCTGCCCCCGGTCGCAATCACCGCGGTTCCGGACGGCAAGCTTCATGCGCCGTACTTTATGGAATGGAGTTTGGGAATCGAGCATCAATTCGGAAATACCGGCAGCGTGCAGGCGCAGTATGTAGGCACCCGCGCGGTGAACCAGCCCTATCTCACGCAGGTCAACGGATACCAGACCGCATGCCAGGGATGCTTTGCTCCATTTCCCTACATGCAACCGACCGATGGGAGATTCGCCGCAGTGACGCAGCTTTCGACCGGCGCTAACAGCAACTATAACGGGCTTCAACTGACGGCCATGAAACGCATGGGCCACGGACTGCAGGGGCAGGTCAATTACACCTGGAGCCATTGCCTCGACACCGTCTCTAACGGCGGGTTCCTGCAGTTCTCCGCGGGAGGGATTCTCTCTCCTCTGCCCGGAGACCTCCGCCGCGATTACGGTCCTTGCGATTACGACATCCGGCACAACTTCAATGGGCAGTATGTGTACGAGCTGCCAATCAAAGTGACTAATCATTCGCTCGGCTATTTGTTGAACGGCTGGCAAGTTTCAGGGACCGTGTTCTGGCACAGCGGAGTGCCGTTCTCGGTGCTGAGCACGCCATACTCAGCGAATGGAAATGGCATCGTGCAGGGCACCGGGCCACAATTCGCAAGTCTTGTGTCCGGAGCGAATCCCTACTGTCGCCACTGCATCATTCCTGGAGTTACCCAACCAGGAACGATCCAGTGGCTCAATCCGAATGCGTTTGTCTCCTCCGTGGATCCTGCAACCGGGACGTGCAACGGTGGCGACTCAGCGCAGAGCTGCCAATTCGGAAATCTCGGCCGCAACGCTTTACGCGGCCCCAACTTCTTCTGGAGCGACTTCTACATCACTAAATGGTTTCCGTTGAACGAGCGGGTGAAGCTGAGATTCGATGCTCAGTTCTTCAACGTCTTCAACCATCCGAACTTTGGCCTCCCGAGCATCGTGCTGGCCGGTGTTCCGGGAAAGCCCTCCACACAAACCGGTTTCGGTGCACTGACGTACACCACCTCCCCGCCCACCGGCTTGCTCGGATTTGGATTGGGAGGCGACAGCAGTCCCCGGATGATTGCGTTTCAGGCACGACTACAGTTTTGAAGATGGATCCCCGAAAGGCGATTCGTGATTGCGGATGTGTCATCGGAGACTCGGGCGTTGTCGGGGTTAGTGTGAGTGCCGTCACATCGCCAAACGTCCACGTCGTGGAGACATAGGCAGGTCTGCAGCTCTGGGGAGAATGTGTACCTTGGATCAACTGAAAGCACCCGAGTCCGATTCCACAGAGAATGTGCCAATCCGGACGTCTCAGATCGCGTCGTATCGCGACGAAGGCGAACTGCGCGCTATGCGCTTTGCCATGCGGATCTCGTTGGCTTTCGGCGTGTTAATGCTGGTCGGCAAGATGGCTGCGTACATCATGACGGGCTCGGCTGCCATCCTGTCGGATGCGGCAGAGTCTGTGATTCACGTGGTCGCGGTGGCATTCGCGGCGTTCAGCTTGCGCCTTAGTACCAAGCCAGCAAAGCCAGGGTTCCTCTACGGCTACGAACGCATAACATTCTTCTCCGCCGGATTCGAAGGCGCCATGATCGTGCTGGCGGCAATCTTCATTCTGTACGCCGCTATCGAGAAATGGTTGACCGGCTTGCAACTGGAGAACCTGGGAGCGGGC
>DATBZX010000290.1:0-2191 GCA_036512955.1 Terriglobales bacterium | reverse complement strand
GATCCCGCCCCACATGGAGAACGCGATCAGCGGCACCACGCGCACCAGACCGACGGCGCCGAGCGCCAGCGGTGAGTGCGTCAGCACGTAGATGTGCCAGTCGATGCCGACGTTCTGCATCTGCGTGCCGATGATGGAAATCAGCGTTGCAGTGCCAAGCAGCCGGAAATCGCGGTGGCGCAGCGCTCGATAAGGACGCTGCCGCGGTTCGTCCATGCTCATCCTCGGAAACACAGGATAAATGGAACGCCGAAGACGCGCTGGAGTCGCAAATCATTGCTGTCGCGGGTCCGGGCGGCGGGTATTACACAACTATTACAAACGCCCTCGCTACGAGTTGTTACCTTGGAGGTCAGCAATACTCCAGCTTTTGAGGATGGCAAGAATGAGCTTTTTGCAACGGGACAGGACATTTCGCGAGCCCTTCAGTCCAGTGACCACGTTTTTCATGGTGGCATTTCACGTGGGCGCCATCGCCGCATTATTCATGTTCAGTTGGAAGGCGCTGGCTTTCGCGGCCGTCCTCTGGTGGATCACCGGCAGCCTCGGGATCGGCATGGGCTATCACCGCCTGCTCACGCACCGCGGCTACAAGACTTATAAGCCGGTCGAGTACTTCCTGACTATTTGCTCAACGCTCACGCTGCAAGGCGGCCCCATGTTCTGGGTGGCGACGCACCGCATGCATCATCAGAACACCGACGTGGAAGGCGATCCACATTCTCCGCGCGACGGCGGATTCTGGGCGCACATGGGCTGGATCATGACCGGCCGCCAGTTGCACAACCACTCCTCGGCGCTCCTGCCCTACATCCCCGACCTCCGCAAAGACAAGTTTCACGTCTGGATCAGCAAATGGCACTGGCTTCCGATCTCGGTGCTCGGCATCGTTATTTTTGCCGTCGGCGGCATTCAATACCTGATGTGGGGAATTTTCCTTCGCACCGTGGTCGGCCTGCACGCCACATGGCTGGTGAATTCCGCCACCCACATGTGGGGAAGCCAGCGTTTCCTCACCGGCGACACGTCCAAGAACAGTTTCTGGGTGGCGATGCTGACCTTCGGAGAAGGCTGGCACAATAACCATCATGCGCACCCGCAGTCGGCGAAGCATGGAATCGCCTGGTATGAGTTCGACATGAACTGGATGGGCATCTCCGCGCTCCGCATGATGGGCCTGGCATGGGACATCAAGCTGCCGAAGCTCAAGCCAGCAGAGAATGTTCCGGACAAGGCCACGGTCGAAGTAGGCGGCATGGTGGGTGCTTCCGGAGACTAGGAATTCGTTTTGAGAAATGCGGCCGCGGGCACATCCGCTCGCTAAACCCACCCTAGCAAAAGCGGCCAGGATGGGGCACCCCTCCTGGCTTCCACTACAATGATCGGCGACCATGCGTGTCGCGAGCCGGGCCAAGACGATCGCGTTCTTCATCACCCTGAGCGCCTGCCTCATTGGGGTAGCGATTGCGCTCAACGTCACCTGGATCGTCATCAACTGGCGCGCCGTCGGCGCGCTCATCATCGGCATCATATTATTCGCGTTCATCATTGCGGGCATCGTGCTGAACACGATCTTCCTGGTGCGCGAGATTCGGCGCAACGAGCAGCAGGACAGCTTTCTGAACGCAGTCACGCACGAACTCAAGACCCCCATCGCTTCCATCCGTCTGTACCTGGAAACGCTGCAGCGCCGGGAAGTGGCGGACGCCGAACGGCTCGGCTTCTATCGCATCATGCTGGACGACACGGACCGGCTGCTGGGCACCGTCGAGCAGGTACTGAAAGCGGGAGAAGAGCGCCACGCGGACGCGGAAAGCCATCGTGAGCAGGTAAATTTTTCGGCGATCGTCAGGGACTCAGTCGAACTGGCAAGCGTGCGGCATCACCTTGCACCGGGCGCCCTGCGATTCGGGACAGAGCCGCCGGACGAGATCATTGTGGTCGGGAATCAGGAGGAACTGCGCACCGCCGTGGCCAACCTGCTCAACAATGCGGTGAAGTATTCGGGCGCGGAGAAGGACATCGAGGTCAACCTGCTCATGCCCGACATCGACACCGTCCTGATGCGCGTGCAAGATCAAGGCGTAGGGATTGCGCGATCGGAGTTGGGACGGATCTTCCGACGCTTCTACCGGGTGCCAACACAATCGAACAACACGGTCCGAGGCACGGGATTGGGGCTGTTCATCGT
>DATBZX010000289.1:0-32191 GCA_036512955.1 Terriglobales bacterium | reverse complement strand
GATAAAGGCTTGCAGATTTCGCAATACCGATGCGGGTGCCTGCACTTCGAGTTCTACATAGCCTTCGCGGTATTCGCGCGACAGGACAACCGCTTTCGCATCCAGTGTCGCCAGTGCCTTGCCTTCTGATTGCGGCACTTGCAGCCGCACCTGGCGAACCGGATCCTGTTCGATCAACTCATCGATACGCTGCAGCAACCTGTCCATGCCGACGCCTTTGGCGGCGGACACATGGATGACATCGCTGGTGTCGATCAGGCTTTCGCGCTTGCTCTCGGGCAGCAGGTCCAGCTTGTTCATGACGTAAAGGCGAGGCTTGTCCTGCGAGTCCAGTTCGCGCAGGACCTCTTCCACTTGCGCCTGCTGCTCGGCAGCCGTCGGGCTGGTCACGTCGGCAACATGAAGCAGCAATATGGCACGCTGCACCTCTTCCAGAGTAGCGCGGAAGGCGGACACCAGGGTGTGGGGCAAATGGCGGATGAATCCCACAGTGTCAGACAACAGCACTTCCCGCTTCGAGGGTAGCTTGACGTGCCGCAGTGTGGGGTCGAGAGTTGCGAACATGCGCGCGCTCTCCAGCACGCCTGCCTTGGTTAGTGCGTTGAACAGCGTGGATTTGCCAGCGTTGGTGTAACCCACCAGAGCAATCACCGCCATGGGCACGGATTCGCGGCGCTGGCGCTGCTGTCCGCGAATGCGACGCACGTTTTCCAGTTGTTCCTTGACGTGCCGAATGCGGCGATAGATCTTGCGGCGATCGGTTTCGAGCTGAGTTTCACCCGGGCCGCGGGTGCCGATGCCACCGCCAAGCTGCGACATTTGCACGCCGCGTCCAGCGAGACGCGGAAGCATGTATTCCAGTTGCGCCAGCTCAACCTGCATCTGGCCTTCGCGAGTGCGGGCGTGACGGGCAAAAATATCGAGTATGAGTTGGGTGCGATCGACGACGCGAACCTCGAGTTCGCGTTCGAGGTTGCGCTGCTGCGAAGGGGTCAGTTCGTGATCAAAGATCACCAGGTCGGGCGCGACGGAGGCGACTGCGCCCTTCAACTCCTCGACTTTGCCGCTGCCAATGAGAGTGGCGGAATCAGGGCGCTGGCGGCGCTGCTGCATTTCTCCGGCAATGGTGCCGCCCGCACTGACCGCCAACTCGCGCAACTCGTCCATGGACTCTTCAGACGAAAAGGAACGATGCTCGTGATCGGTGGCGTGGATATGAGCATCGACGACGGTTCGCGCGGCGCGGGCACTGGCCGGAACCTTGCCCAGTGGCTGCTGGCGGGGATGGGAGTCCGGCGCCTCCACGGCGCTTTCTTGCCCTCCCTCGGCAGCATGTTTCTGCTTGTCGCGGTTAGTCAGAGCACGCGACAGAAACTCCACTCCCACGAGAAAGACGCGTTCAGGCTCATTCCGGCCATTGCGCCAGGAGCGAGCGGACGATCTGGAGTTCATTCCACCTGGGTGAGAAATACTTTAACTCTCCGGGGTGGACGTAGGTGCCGCAGTTGTCGGCGGAACGGGGGCATCGGAAGCCCTAGGTTCCACGTGACGCTCGACAAGATGCGGCGGGCGCGACATGACCACCGTGGAAATCGCGTGCTTAAAGATCAGCTGCTCCTGATTGTTGGTATCCAAAACCACCGAGTATTTATCGAAGGAGCGAATGCGGCCCGACAACTTAACTCCGCTCAGCAGGTAGATGGTGATGACACACTTGTCCTTGCGAGCCGTATTGAGAAAGGAATCCTGTATGTTCTGTGCTGGCTTGTTTTCCATGGGTGGTCCTCCTTGCAACCGGCAAAAACAGCAGCCCCAGAGACCGTGGCACTATATCGTTTCCGGGTCTGTAGACAACAGTCCTCGGCGCACTCGACAGAACACTGCTAGGTGCGGGAGGGTAAAATCCAGCAGCTTTACGATAAGTCGCCGCTGGCGCAATTTCAACTAAAACCAGCACATTCGCGATTGATGTAGAATTCGCCCGACCACAATGGGCCGGGAACAGCCGTGGACTGACCAAAGGCCAAGTCCGCCTAAAGGGAGAAAACATGACTGAAATGCTTTTTACGACGATGGTGGCTCCGCAGATCAATTATCCCGGAGGCGGCCAAACCGTGCTGATGGGGCTGCGCCTGGTGCACCTGGTTGCCGGCATCGTATGGGTCGGGCTGCTCTATTTTTTCAACCTGGTGAATGTTCCCTTCCAACGGGAGCTGGACGCGCCGACCAAGCTGGCTATCGTCCCCAACCTGATGCCCAAAGCGCTGTGGTGGTTCCGCTGGAGTTCCGTGGTTACGGTGCTGGCGGGCATCGCGTACTGGATGCACATCGTCGGGACCGACGTGCGGAACGCCATCGCCGGCGGAGACCAGGTGTCGGGCGGCGGGATGATGGGCGGGTTCTTCGTGATCTGGACGCTGGCGTATGTCATCGAGATGGGACTGCTGATGTCACCAGCCGACTTTCTGAAGAAGGGACCGGTGCTGGGTGTGATTATGGCGATCGTGATGCTGGCGGCGGCCTACGTCTTCCTGGGGATGAACCAGCATGGATGGGAGAGCAATCGCGCGCTGGCCATCGGCATTGGCGGCGGGCTGGGGTGGTTCATGATGCTCAACGTGTGGGGCATTATCTGGCGCATGCAGAAGAAGATCATCCGCTGGACGGAAGCCGCAGCGAAGGGTGCGGCCATGCCGGCGGAAGCAGCCAAGTTGGCCAGGCTGGCGTTTCTCACCTCACGGATCAACTTCTGGCTGTCGTTTCCCATGCTGTTCTTCATGGGAGCGGCGAGCCACTACATCATGTTTGCCCAGCGGTGAGGATTAGTGGGCGAATCCGAAGAGGAAGGCAGCCACGAAGATGATGACCAGCAGCAAGCGAAGGCGGCCACCTTCGGGAGTGGGGCCTTGGTCATTCCTCCTCGGTGGCACCCAGAAGATGGCGACGATCGCGAGCACGAGGGCGGGAACGAAGAGAAACGCGATCAACTCGTAGTGGGCGATATCGAGGTGCAGCAGTTGGCCTTTTCGAATTGGGCCGGAGAGCACATCGCCTAGGAACCAGCAGAGTATCGCGCAGCCCAATCCAGCCAACGCTCCTAGCCAACGCAATATGGGGGGGACCATTCCTCTCCTCGGGTGCGAAATCGTAAGTGTACCAGCCCCTCCGCACGGAGAAGAAATTGACGGCGCGACAAAACACTTAACGTAGCGCTGAATTGAAGGTAAACTGCTGCCGCGGCACTTCCGGGAGCAAAGACGGCCATGAGTTCCAAAGCAGATTGGATGGTGGTTGCGGGTTTTCTGCTGGCTGCGACGGGAATGGTGCTCCGGGTGTTCATGATGATGCGATCCAGCGACGCGCATCCGGCACATGTGGCGGCGAAGGGTGGGCGCGAACTACTTCGCTCCTACAGCACCACATTTCCCAAGAGCCGCATACCTCTGGCAATGTTGATATCGCTTAGCATTGGACTGGTGCTGCTGATTGCAGGCCTGCTGCTGGAGATGCGGTAGGCACACTTCAGCGCGGAGCAGATTCCTTGCTGGCCGGGGAAACGCCGGTCTTCACCAGCCTCCACGGCTTGGGCTTGGACATTCCGGGCGGCATCGACATGGCAATCATCTTTAGTTCAGCAGAGTCCTTTGCCGGAGCGACCAGCCGCATCATGTAACGCTCCGTCTCCTGCGAGTCCGGGTTCCTCATGGTCAATAGAAGCCCGTCGGGATTGAGCACCGCATCGGCGATAGTCTCGCCGGACTGTTCTTCGCTTACCGACTTCAACTCTCCGTTATCGTTCGACGTTAATTTGCGCGCGCGCAGCATCGCCCCTATGAGCTGGTCACCGCGCAGCTCGAGTTGCAACCGCAACCACACTTTGCCATCGAACGTCGCAGTCCAAGTGCCCGCGTATTCGGCAAGCGGGGAGACTCTCACCTTCGGTGGCAGTGAGGAAGCAGGTCCCGGAGGCGTCTGACTCCAGGCGGTGAGAGTGACGGCGAGCACGGCCATCCACGTGATCCACAGCTTCATTTCACGCTCCCTTCAAACGAGACGAATTGTACTCCGGACATGTTGGTGATTTTCATTTCAGAAACAAAAGGGGAACGCGGGTGCGTTCCCCAGTGCTGCTTAGCACATGGTGCGACACAGGGAGGCCGCACCCAGGCTGGAGATATTTACTAAAGCAGCAGAGAGCCGAGATGTCGACGATCGCCTTTCAGGATCCGGGGTGGAGTGGCCTGGCGCGCGCGCTCCTCCTGGTGACAGTTCCAACACAGGGGCGCCATCTTATCCAGAGCGGAAGGCAGCTCGTCGAGATGCATGTGGTGAAGCTCGAAGAGTTTCTGCTTTTCGTTGAGCAAGGCGAGACGACTGCGCCGCCAGTCGGCGGGGGTGAGTCCACGTTCGCAAATCGCGCAGGTCTTTCCCTGGTACCACTTCTGCAACAGGCGCTCGAGGTTTTCGGGAGTCGGATCGACCTGCGCCAGGCAGTCCTGATCGCAGTCGCCCTTCTCGGGCCAGCGCGAGCAGGTATGCAGGCGCATATGTTCCTTGCCGCGGAGCGCGGTCCTGAACGCAAACTTGCTGTCGACCTCCACTGTGACGGCCTGGTGATTATCTGGGCACATCACGGTGCGGCGGCCACGATTGCGGAAGTACGATTGCAGGCTGATGCCAATCGGAAGCGCCGCCAGCAAAATCGCGCCGATGATGAACAGAATGATTGGAAACGAGGCAAGCATGGAAACACCTCCCGCCAGAAACCACGGGCTGACAGTTTCTTTGTAACGCGACTAGCGACCAGAACGCTGTGACTGCAGACACGAGCACATGTGACGCGCTGTCTCAGACAGGCAACGACGACACCACCTACGATGACGCGTTCATCTTGGGTGGATTGATGTGGGACCCGAAGGCACGGCAGAACTACATCGACGAGGCGACGATCTTGCAGTTCGACAAAGCGAAGACACCGACGCACGTGGGCGCGGGCGGAAGCGAGCTACGGATCGCCGTCGAGGAAGACTACCTGTTGGAACACGCGCTGCATGCGCTCGCGGTGCCGAGCTCGCTGCTGATCTTTCCCGACGAAGGCCACGAGCTGGACCAGAATCCATGGCACGGGAAAATCAAGGTGCGCGAAGAAGCGAACTGTCTGGAGAAATACTGCGACTGCCCGGTGAAGTGACGGGGAGCCAAGACATCTGCCGGTCCTATGGGGATGTGTTGCTGCATGCTTGACAATCGCTGAGCTACTGAACATACTTGCGCCGGTCGAGGGCTTTATGAAGAAGAAGGCCAAGGCAAGCAAAGCGGCGGAGAAGAGGTCTGGCGCTCGCAGTGTCGCAAAACCCGCCACGGCAAAGTCCACCAAGCCTACGAAGTTATCCGAAGCGATCAAGGGCGTGAAGCCAGACAAGGCGCCGACGCCGGCGAAGGTCCTTCCAAAAAAGGCTAAGGTTGCGAAGGCGGTTGCGGCGACTACGTCTATGATTCCGGCTAACGACGGCAAGCTCACCTTCAATCACGCCATGATTTACGTCAAGGATGTGGAGCGCGGGGTGCGCTTCTACCGCGACCTGATGGGATTCAAGCTGATCGAGGACTTTCGCTACGAAGGGACGGCTGTGTATGCCCGGCTGCATGCTCCTGGCGGCGATGGGACAATCGCGCTGCATCAGGCGGGACCGGGCGCGTCGCTGGCCAGCGAAGGCGTCCGCCTGTACTTCGAAGTGCGCGATCTCGATGAATTTTGCCGCAAGCTGATACAGAAGGGCTTTTACATCACGCAAATGCCGCAGATGATGCCCTGGGGCTGGAGACATGCCTACCTCAACGATCCTGACGGACACGAGATCAGTCTGTACTGGGCGGGCGAAAACCGCATGAAGAAGACCGTGATGCAGGCTGCGCGGGAAGCCGCGAAACGCTGACCGTTCAGGCTGTACCGCACAATTGCCAAAAGCAGGCAATTGCGCGGTACCAACCAACCGAATGCTGGATTCCCAGGTTGGCGCCAAAAGCACGGCACGAACCTGGGAAACCGAGCAGGCTTGCATGTTGCTTACAGGAACGGGTTTTCGTCTGCGGTGGGTCCATAGACAACCGGGACCGGCACATCCAGCAGCCGGAGGTAAACCGACAGCTGTCCGCGGTGATGGTACCAGTGGTTCAACATAATCGACCGCATGACGCCAATGCGTGGCTGGGTGAAAAGCACTTTGTCGCCACGTTTGAGGGTCCAACTTCCCTGGGCCGTCTCATCCGTCATTCCATTCAGAACTGACTCAACCGTGCGAACGCTTTCGTCAAACGCACCTTGAATTTCCTGCACGCTCTTCGGCTGCGGTGGCTCGAAATTGGCCTGTGAGACATCGAGCCCGTCTCCCTGCGCCCGCTGTCGCCAGCGCCCCCGGCACCGTCGCGATGTGAATCGCCAGCTGGCCAAGTGACATGGACTTGGGATGCGGCTTCCATGTCAGCTTGTCAGCGGGAACTCGTTCCAGAATCCGTCTCGTCACCGCAGCTTCCTCTCGGAACTCGCCAAGCATCGGCTCGACCATAGTGTTTGCCTTCGTTGCTATTGCCATCGTCAAGACTCCTTTGTTGCAAGTTAGTTGTTGTCTTCCTGGCGCGGAATGTTCTCGCGATCAGAGCGCCCGACCCACCGGTCGAAATCGCGCCGCTTGCGATCCATGCCGCCGCTGTCGACAGACATGCCGGCCACATGGCCCGCTTCTTAGCGCGAGCCGGCTGCGGCACGCTCGCGGACGCGCGACAGAATGTGCGCCCAACCCTGAGTGACGCCCTGCCGATAGTCCTCCTGGATGGCCCCGAACGCCTTGTGGTGAAAGCGGATCAGCGTGCCGCCATCCGCCTCGGTCAGCCGGTACTGCACATTCGAAACCACGGCGTCGGACATAAATAACGGTCCCGAGATCTCGAGCAGTGTCGGCCGCTTGATCGCCTGCACATGTCCCCAGAAGTGTCCGTTGTTGTCGCCCAGGTCGCGGTACCATCGTCCCCCCGGCCAAGGCTCAATCTTCATCGGCATCTGCGTGCCATCGGGCCGGTTGTTGCCGGGTCCTATCTGTTCCAGCAGTGCCGCAAACGTGTCTTCTAACGTCGCCTGCACGTGAATTTCCTGCGTCACGAGCAGGGTCAAACTGTCGATCCCCTGGGCCGTTGCAATCGTGCTCATACTTCCTCCTCGTTTGTTTTATTCTCGTCCGTTCTCTTGGCCTCGGCACGTTCCTTGACTCGACTCAACTGATGCGCCCATAAGCGTTCAAAGGTCTGCGTCCACTCATGCAGCGGCCGGATCGCCTCGGCATTGGTTCGATACATCATGTGCTTCCCATTCCGGCGAACCCGTACCAGCCCCACATCCCGCAGCACCCGCAGATGCTTCGAGACCGACGGCTGTTCCCACCCGGTCGCAACTACGATGTCGCCTACCGATAGCTCCTTGTGCATAAGGTGAACAAGGATCTGCCGGCGCCGAGGCTCCGCCACCGCATTGAAGGCGTCGGAAGTTGTCGCCGCTCGTGCCATAAGGAAAGACTATATATTCCTATATAGGAATATGTCAAGCGTGTCTGGGGCAATCCGAAACTCGTCATTTCGACGGTACCCGCAGGCTGGGATTGACCAAGGAGGCGCGGACGCCACGGGAGACTTTACGACGAGTGGGTTTTGAACGAGCGTGTCAGAGTTTAAGCTCGGGCTCACGCCCTTGCCGAAGCCGGTCGTCGGTTGAAACCGACTCAGACATCGCAAGACCGGCGAACCCAGCATTGGCACGGTGGAGCGAGCATGATCCCCATAAGGACTAAGGAACGTCAGTTTAGCGCCGATAGACGAATATCTCGCGCAGGGCTATGTCAGTGGCTTCGCTGAGTCCATCAGGGGATACCTCCAGTGGCTCCGAAGTTTATAGCTCGTAAGCGTCGCTCGTTCGATTCCCACCGAGCCAAAGCTGTCCCACTCCAGGCACCGACCTCATCGCCAGAAGTGTGTCTGCAGCTCGACGACAACTCCCTTCTCCAGAAGTCTGCGATTGACTTCTTTAAGACCCGTGGGGCTAACAACCCGGCGGCGGCGGCTGCGCGACTGTCCGAGCAGTTCGAACATCAGAACCGTTCGCTGCTGTCGCTGATGAACGTTCGAATGGTTCAGTTGTTTGACGGAAATGATGTTTTCCTACACCTAGAATCGGGAAATGTAGTTGGCGCGGTGCCGCTGAGATCACCAACAACTGCGACACCCGATTACGGACTTATCGTTCGGCCACGATTTCCTTGGAAGGGTATCGGGGGAATGTTGGCGGAGATGGGTTGGCGCATTGCTCCAACCCCATTAAAGCTCCCGCTTTTGAGACGATCCGAGCGTCAGACTCCACCATGGGTTATTTCTTCGATGGTGCTCGTTCGACTGAAGCAGTTGCTTGATTCCATGAATAGACGCTTTGAGACTGTTCGCGAGAACAGGAATTCACCGCGAGGAGCGGTGGATTGGACAGCCTATGCAGAGAAGGAAATCTCGCGCGGGCATTTCTTGTCGGTACCGTGCACATTCCCCGATCTGCGCGACGACGCCTTGCTAAAGGGCGCAATTCGTTTTTCTCTGGAAAAATACCTTCGCTCTTTGGAAACCCAGGTGGAACACGGAGCGTTTGTTCACCGCCTTATACAGTTTTGCGAGGAATTTTTGCAGAAAGTCCGGACAGCGGCCGTTTACATACCCTCGACAACGACGCTTGCGCAGTGGCTGCAAAGGCCGATCCGTGCGGAGCATCTAGCGGCTGGCCTACAAGCAATTCAATGGACGTTAGAGGACCGCGGTCTTGCTGGTATTAGCGACCTCGAAGGAATTCCATGGCACATGCCGATGGAACAGTTCTTTGAGTCCTGGGTCGAGACCGTGTTTTCAAGAGTCGCCCGACAAACTGGGGGCACCCTGAAGACCGGGCGACGAAGAGAAACCACGCGGGCTATTCGTTGGGACCCTGCCTATATTGGATCTCAGAAATCACTGACCCCTGATATTTGGATTGAATTGGACTCAACAACGGTCATCGTTGATGCAAAGTACAAACGTCATTGGGAGGAACTGCAGCATCACTCGTGGCATTCCGCCGATCAAATCATGAAGGAAGCTCATCGAAACGATTTATTTCAGGTTATGGCGTACGCGAATCTAGCTCGAACTCCGCGAGTGATTGCCTGCCTAGCATATCCCTGCTCACCCGAGACTTGGGCTAGCATGCTCGAGCGAGGACGGCTAATCCACAAGGCCGACGTTACGACCGGATCGCGGAATGTGGCGGTATGGCTGACGGCCGTTCCGATGGCGACGGAAGCTGAGAAGATTGCGATTCATTTGACCGACGCTTTGCGACACGCATCAGCATGATCGGTACGCCAACTGCATCTATAATAGTCTAGTTAGCTGCTGGGCCGGACGGTCGCTGCCGGTCTGCGGACGCTGAGCCCACGGCCCAGGCTGCGCAGGCGGGGAGAGGAAAGTCCGAACTCCACAGAGCGGTGTGCCGGATAACGTCCGGGGGGCGGCCTTCAAGGGCCGTTTACGGAAAGTGCCACAGAAAATATACCGCCTCGAGCAATCGGGGTAAGGGTGAAAAGGTGCGGTAAGAGCGCACCGCTCCGCCAGTAATGGCGGTGGCAGGGAAAACCCCACACGGAGCAAGACCAAATAGGGGAGGACGGTCCATCGGGACAGACGTGCCGGCTCGGTGCGTCACAACTTCCGGGTAGGTCGCTGGAGCCGTGCAGCAATGTACGGCCTAGAGGAATGACCGTCATGCCGCTCCTTGTCTTCGATCGGTGAGACCCCGCTGGGTGCCCCGTTCTACCGCCTTCTTTTGGCGGTAGGGCGGGAAAGACCAGTGGCGGGAAAATCCCCACCCCGGCAAAAGAAGCTGGGATGGGGCACCCAGGTCCACCGCGAAGAGAAGGAGCGGCATACAGAATTCGGCTTACAGGCCCGGCAGCTATCGAAAATTTTTCGGGGGACAGAAGTTCTCGCCACTCGGTCCCTGTTTTTCACAGCCCCGCACAGGAAATAGAGAGAAATCCTCTGACGAACCGCTCTGATTACCTGAATCGTCATTGCGCGATCCTGCTGCCCTCGCTAACCTGATACAACCCGTCCCGATGGCAACCACCGACTACAGTCTTGAACGCGGACTCCCCGCCAGCATCGAAGCCGAGCGCTCCATCCTTGGCGCGATCCTGCTCGACAGCCTGCTCTACGACCAGGTCGCCGAACTCAAGCCCGACGACTTCTCGCTCGACGCCCACCGCCGCATCTTCTCGCGCATGCGCGATCTGCAGGACACCGGCCGTCCCGTCGACATGATTACCCTCGCCGAGGAACTCGATCGCCGCAAGGAGGTCGAAGCCATCGGCGGTGTCGCCTATCTGTCGTCGCTCATCGACGGCGTTCCCGACCGACCCAGCATCGAGCACTACGTCCGCATCGTGCGCAACAAGTCGTTGCTGCGCGGACTCATCAACATTGCGCAACTGGCCATCGCCGAAGCCATCGACCACTCCGACGAAGCCGAAGAGGTCATCAACCGCGCCGAGCAGGGAATCTTCCAACTCTCCGAGAACCGTCTCGGACAGGGCTTCAGCGACATTCCCTCCATCGTCAAAGGCTCCTTCGGCTCGCTCGACGAACTCTACGCCCGCGGCCAGGAGATCACCGGACTTGCCACCCACTACACCATGCTCGACAAGATGACCAGCGGCTTCCAGCCCAGCGATCTCGTCATCATCGCCGCCCGCCCCTCGATGGGCAAAACCGCGCTGGCCATGAACATCGCCGAAAACGCCGCCATCCTCGACGGCAAAGTAGTCGGCGTCTTCTCGCTCGAAATGTCGAAGGAAGCGCTGCTCATGCGCATGCTCGCCTCGCACGCCCAGGTCGACTCGCACAAGCTGCGCACCGGCTTCCTCGGCAAAGAAGACATGCAGAAGCTCACCCACGCCATGGAAGGCCTCATGCAGGCGCGCCTCTTCATCGACGACACGCCCGGCATCTCGGTGACCGAAATGCGCTCCAAGGCCCGTCGCCTCAAGCAGCAGGAAGGCCGCCTCGACGTGATCATCGTCGACTACCTGCAGCTCATGTCAGCCGTGCCCATCGGCGGCAAGCGCTTCGAGAACCGCACCCAGGAAGTTTCGGCCATCTCGCGCGGACTCAAAGCCGTCGCCAAGGAGTTGAAGGTCCCGGTCGTAGCGCTCTCGCAGTTAAGCCGCGCTCCCGAAAGCCGCGGAGGCGACCATCGTCCGCAACTCTCCGACCTGCGCGAATCCGGCTCCATCGAGCAGGACGCCGACGTCGTGGCCTTCATCTTCCGCGAAGAGGTCTATAAGAAGGACGATCCCGACCTCGAAGGCATCGCCGAGGTGATCATAGCCAAACAACGCAACGGCCCCACCGGCCTCATCAAGCTGGCGTTCAAGCACTCGTCAACGCGCTTCGAAAACTT
Organism: Terriglobales bacterium; assembly: GCA_036512955.1. Taxonomy (GTDB): domain Bacteria; phylum Acidobacteriota; class Terriglobia; order Terriglobales; family Acidobacteriaceae; genus DASRAA01. The sequence continues at coordinate 20,670 of DATBZX010000289.1, read as the reverse complement.
GGCCGCCGAGAGCGACTACATTCAGTAGCGCGGTGCGGTCAGCGGTAGGGTCAGTTTGTACCCGGTGTCATCCTGAGCGAAGCGAGTCGCCGCGGCGACGAGCGCAGTCGAAGGACCCCTTTTGCTCGCAATACCGCGGCCGGGCGCCCCGTTCAACCGTGAGCGAAGTCGAACGGTTAAGCGGGAGTTTTGGTGGAAGCACCGGCCTTTAGGCCGGTGAATTCAGCCAGCGACATTCGAAGGGGCTTCAGCCCCGGCCGGATAACGACGAGCGTCTTTCGTCCGCAGCCTGGGCGCGGGGACGAAGTATAGACACAAATCCTTTCTCCTCTGGATGTACAGTGCGGCGGCTGCAGCGGATGAGCCAGCGAAATTGGAAGGGCGGGGAAAACGAAAGTAACCAACTTGCCGAGGTGTCGGGCTGAAGCCCCAGAATTGCCAACGACCGGCAATTCTGGTCCGGCCGCGCACTGCACTTTCCGATTTGTACAGGATCGGATGCTGTCGCGCACCAGATCAGTTAAAATGCGTCCAACCAGCGATTACCCCTATGGAAACTTCTGAGACGTTGATTCCCGAACCCGCATTTTCTGACGTTGCCGCAAGAGTCCTCTCAAAGCGTATCTTGCGGCGAAACGCCGCCGGCGAGCCAGTTGAGACTCCGGAGGAGATGTTCGGTCGTGTCGCATGGGAGGTAGCGAAGGTTGAGCGATCGCACTGTTCAGAAGCAGAGGTGCATCGGCTTGCTAAGGATTTCTTTCGTGCCATGTATTCGCTTGAGTTCCTGCCCAATTCGCCGACGCTAGTCAATGCGGGGTTGCCGGATGGGCAACTCGCCGGGTGCTTTGTTTTGCCTTTAGAAGACTCGATGGGTTCAATATTCGGAACTCTTCGCAGTATGGCATTGATTCAAAAAAGCGGCGGTGGCACGGGATTCTCATTTTCAAGCTTGAGGCCAAAGGATGATCTTGTTGCAACCACAAAAGGCAGTTCCAGCGGCCCAGTGTCATTTATGCGCCTGTTCGATTACGCCTGCGAAGTAACTCGACTCGGGGGCGTTCGAAGCGGGGCGAACATGGGGGTAATGCGCTGCGATCATCCCGACATTCTGGAGTTCATAAACACGAAAGTCGGTGGAGATGTTCTAAAAACATTTAACATCTCTGTCGCTGTCACCGATCATTTTATGGAATGCGTGCGCGATGACGCGGAGTACGCACTTGTAAATCCACGCACAAAGGAGGTAGCCGCTCGAATCAATGCTCGCCATGTATTCGACTTGATCGTTGGCTCCGCCTGGAAGTCCGGAGATCCCGGCCTGCTCTTCATTGATCGCATTAATGCCGCTAATCCGACTCCCTCGCGCGGGAGTATCGAGGCGACAAATCCCTGCGGTGAGCAGCCCCTCCTTCCATACGAATCTTGTGTTTTGGGTTCAATCAACTTGTCCCGATTCGTCGCTCCGACCGGAGGTGTTGACTATGAGCGCTTACGCAAGACAGCCCGAATTGCTCTTCGCTTCCTAGATGACATTGTCGATGCAAACAAATATCCAATTCCCGAGATAGAGACAACGACCAAGGCAAACCGAAAAGTCGGGGTTGGTGTTATGGGCTTTGCTGATCTTCTTATTCGTATGGGCATAGTATACGATTCCGAATCGGCCTTAGCTGTCGGCGAAGAAATCATGATGACCGTGTCGACCGAAGCTGAGCGGGAATCCGAGCGGCTGGCAGACATCAAGGGATATTTTCCGAACTATGCAGTGAGCGTATTCGCCCAGCGGCAGAGACGTCGAAACGCTAGTGTCTCAACTGTAGCTCCGACAGGCACCATAAGCCTGTTGGCAAACTGTTCAAGTGGTATTGAGCCGCTGTATGCGCTCACCTATACCAGGATCATGCTTGGGGCCGAGACACGCGTCTCGCTGCATCCGTTGTTGGAGGAACTAGCAGCTCCGCATCTTTCCAGTCATGTTCGACGGCGCATTGTCGAGACGGGATCGATTCGTGACATCACAGAAATGCCCGAACATCTGCGTCGGTTATTCGTGACCGCGTATGAGGTTGCGCCAGAATGGCACGTCAGAATGCAAGCGGCATTTCAAAGGCATGTCGACAGTGCTGTAAGCAAGACCGTGAATCTTTCCAACGGAGCTAGTAAAGATGACGTCAGCAGGACTTACTTGCTCGCAGATCAGCTTCAATGCAAAGGCATCACCGTGTATCGCGACGGGTGCAGAGACCAGCAAGTACTCAAGATAACCTCTGACGTTGCGCCACCAAGCGACATATGCCCCGAATGCAGCGGCACCATGGTACACGCATCTGGATGTGTCACGTGTGGAGCATGTGGCTACACATATTGTAATGTGTAAAGGAGAATGAGGTGGCAATCAATAATTCAAAGGACTTGTCCGATTTGCCCGCGACGCACGTGAGTATGGACCCTGTGCTTTCTTCGCTTGATTGCATGATCTTCGATCGAGAAGCCGTGTATGCGAGTTCAGAGTTTACCACTGGGAAGCGTTTCTACGAGCTCTGTCGCGACTCGAAGGTCCTTACGGCGGAGGGATTGAAAAAGGCGCTTGGGACCCGCTATAACACCCAGCTGCTCTTGCCCAATATAGATAAGGGCGTTACGTTCGCTCGTAAGCTGCGCGGGCTAGGTTTCCCTCTGGTGATCAGCCCAAATCCGCTCTTTGTGAAGGGCTGGGGCCAGGACGAGTATCTCCAGCTGTGGGTGAAGGTGATAACAGACAAGTGCAATGCTAGCTACTTTAACGACGGCTGGCAGTTTAGTAATGGCTGCACGCTCGAATATCTGAGGAGCGTGCAGCACGGTATTCCCGTATTCGACAGCGACGGGAGACGATTACCTGTGAAGCAGGCGCGACATGATATCGCCATGGCCATCACCGAACTTGAGGCAGAAGGTTTTTCTGTGCCGAAGCTAAACGAAGTATTATGTCAATTAGAGTAGTGGCTGCAGAAAGGCGTGCAGAATGGCTTACTTGGAGGTTGTCAAAGAGTGCGTGCCGGTGCTCATGGGAGCCCTGCTCGGTCTGTTTTTCGCCTATATCACTATAGTGAGCATCTGGCGGATCAAATCGGACGCCGAAGAAGCTGAGCTTGATCCCTTCAAATCGCGGTTCGGAAAGACGGCGCTGGCCGGACTTGCAGGATCAGTGGTGGCCGACATTGTTAGTAACCTGATGAAGTCGGATCCAGCGGTGCAACCTTTGATTCTGAAATCCTATGTAATCTCGTTCGTAATCTTCTTTTTTATCATTCTATTTTGGTTTGCTAGGGCGAACGCAAATCTCGAAGCTGATCGAGCTGAAATCATGTTCGGTCGCGGGCGCGTCATCGAGGTCGTCAGACGAGACACTTGCCTGAATCTGATCCGAGGCAAAAACCAAATGCGAACGCAGGAACTGGTCGACGAAGTGGGGACATATCAGGAAATGATAGAGTCTGTTTGCCGGCGACTTTGTCAAGCGATGAAAGAAATGATACGCGAGACAGCGGGACAGCCAGACCTGGACGTTCGCGTTAGCATTAGCGTGGTCTCGCGCGGAGACCAAGACGAAGGGAAAGGCGAAGCGGCATCAAACAACGCGCAAGTAACGGCACTAAGATACGTGTCGAGAGATGAAAAGAGCATGGACAAGAAGTTTCAGAAGAAATCTGTCGCATGGTTTGCTGTGATGCTGGGCGAACCTAGATGGTATTTGAAAGGGTGGAAGAACTCTGCGGACAATCTTCTGCTTGACGGCGATGCTGGTTCGGTGCCGGAAAGCTTCCGACAGGCTCTCGGCCAAGAATTTAAGAAGAAAGTATCGTTCAGCGAATACTGGGAAGAGCGTGACCAGGATTACGATGCCTTCCTGATAATACCTGTGCCTCTCGGCAAGCGGTATATGGAGCCCGTTCGCTGCGGTGCCATTCACGTCTCGTTTCAAGATGCTGAGAAGTTTAAGGCCGTATTTGGTGCGAGTATTGTTGAGCACGCAGGTTTCAGCAAGGACACAATGCACCAATTTGAGTCGCAACCTCTGGTCAAAAAGCTGGAGGCCGTGTCTTATTCGCTCGTACCCCTATTGAGAAAGTACGACTTCATTAAGGCCCAGTACTATGCGAACAAAAGGTCGGCCTCCGCGTAGCGCAGCCGAGTGGCGGCCGGTGGCCCGCCCCGCGCTCTCTCTCGCGCAGAAATCTGAAGGTGGGTGCCCCCTTCGACTTCGCTCAGGGCAGGCTATCCGGCAGATTTACCGGGGCGGGGATTTCTCTTCTACAAGCCCGGAGGGCTGACATATCAAAGCCCAGTGCTTTAGCACTGGGGATGGGCAGCCAATTCAAACCGAGTCCCGGAGCCGCGTTAGCGGCGAAGGGAAGAAATTATGAAGACCGCCATGTGCCGTCCCTTCGGTCGCCGCGGCGACCTCCGGGACTCGCTTCTTGACGATTGCCATCCCCACCGTTGAAACGGTGGGCTTTGATATGCCGTCCCTGCCGGGACGGGCGTTTTCTGGTTACCGAGTCTCATCCTGCGCAAGATGTGTGGATGACGGCCCGCCCCGCTCCCCTTCGTGCAGAAATCTGAAGGTGGGTGCCTGGCTGCCCCGTTCTAGCCCGGTTTTGGCTAGGGCGGGGAGTCCTCTCCTCTCCACAGGCCCGGAGGGCCGACATATCAAAGCCCAGTGCTTCAGCACTGGGGAGGCTGCGAATAACCCCCGAGTCCCGGAGCCGCGTTAGCGGCGAAGGGAAGGAATATGAACCTCGCCATGTGCTGTCTCTTCGGTCGCCGCGGCGACCTCCGAGACTCGCTTCTTGACGATTGCCATCCCCACCGTTGAAACGGTGGGCTTTGATATGCCGTCCCTGCCGGGACTCACTGCTTCTTCTGCTCTTTCTTCTTGCTCACCGGAGTGGTCGGACTCGGTGCCGTGCACCGCTCCTCGATCACGCTCACAGCGGTCGCCTTGAAGCGTTGCGATGCGTCGCCCTTCTTCGTTTCGGCTCCGGGCAACGGCTCCCACGACCCCGTCAACTTCACTTTTCCGCCCGCACCGGTTTTCAATTCATCGATGCCCACCACTTCCACGCCCATGCGATGCTGCATGCTGGTCAGCGTGTAGCGATCGTCGGCGTCCGGGCCTGTCAGGCAGCCGATCAACGTTGTGTTCTTGCCTGTCGTCGCCGCCGGAGCCTGCGCAACGCAACTCCATCCCAGCGCTGCCACGCACGCGGCGACCATCAGAAAATGTTTCATGCCTGTTCCGACCTCAATCCACCACCATACGGCAACGCTCCCGCAACTCTCAACCGCCAGCCGCGGGAGCGTACGCTCACGCCGACTTCGCCTTCGACCACGCCGACGCGTTCAGGCATTGCACCACGCCATCAATAACCTTGCTCAGTCCATCCTGAAACTTGCCGGCATCAACAACGTCCTTGCCGGCAATTGCATCCGTTGCCGAGATGGCCGTCTGCACCAGCGTCAGCGCGGCGTTCTTCTTCACCGCTCCCGTCTGGTGTCCGAACAGTCCTTCCACCACTTGCGTTAGCGCCGGACCGCTCGTCTGCGGCATCCCTACGGTCGCAACTGCCATCATCATCAGCAAACAAAAAAACCACCCCATGGGGCGGTATGAGTTGCGCATAATCTGTACCTCTCTCGGGTGCTCCAATCATTCGCGTCTTTCGAATAATTGGGATCGCGTTTCACTCGAAACTAGAAACTGGAAACTTCTTCTCACCCTTCATAACTCCGGATAAACTCTTCCACGCTGTGCACGTACACATCAGCGAAATCCACTACTTCGCGTTTCTCTGCGATGGTTTCCACCGCGTCTTCCAGCGTCCATCCCATTGCCCGCAGCACCGCCAGTGCCATCATCGGCGCGCGATGCACTCCCGCCGCGCAATGAATAAACACCTTCGAGTCCGGCTCTTCCAGCGCACCCAGCGCAAAATCGACGCCGCGCTGCAGCAGTGCCGCCGACTTCGTCCGGAAGTCATCATCCGTCGGGTTCCACAGCACCCTCACACCATAGGGTTCAGCCAGCCGCGTGTCATCGAACTCGATCTGCATGTCGATGACGTGGGTTACCCCGGCCGCCGCCACGTCGATCATGTTTCGTTCGTGCCAGATCCCCCCGCCGACCGCGATCCGGTCGGTCACCCAGGTCATGTCCATGCCCGCTTGCGCTCCCTTGAAGCCCTGTTCTCGGTCCCAAGCGCCCATTCTACAGGCACCCCTTTTTTCGCCAAGCGCCGTGTGCTCCACTCATACGCGTGTTTCGAATGAGTGAGATCGGGTTTCACTCGAAACGCGAAATTTCTGTCTCTCCATTTCGGAAATCTCTCTCCAAAAACGCGAAAACCCAGCATCCGCTGGGTCTGAATCTTGGAACTGCCAATCTTACGCTTTCCCGTTCTTAAACTCTAGTTTCAATATAGCACATTACGGGTAAAAACATACACCACTTTTGAGAAATATTTCAACCGTATTTTCAACGGATTAGGGAGAAGTGTTGCATTTCGCCTAGTTGACACGTAAAAACTGCTCTCCTTATAAAGATAACAGTAGTATTACTTTCAATTCTGTGTCCAAAATGGCACTTGTGCCCTTCTCCCTCCTCCTGTGCGACAATCGCTAGGCCATCTTTTGGAGGTCACATGCGCGAAGTCATCGCCACCGACAATGGTCCCAAGGCCATCGGACCTTACTCCCAAGCCATCAAAGCCAACGGACTCATCTTTCTCTCCGGCCAGATCTCGCTTGATCCCGCCACCCAGCAACTCATTGCCGGAGACGTAGCCGCTCAAACCGAGCGCGTGCTGCAAAACATCACCGGCATCCTCACCGCCGCCGGCAGTTCGTTGGCGCAGGTGGTCAAGACCACCGTGTTCCTGAAAAGCATGAACGATTTCGCCGCCATGAACGAGGTTTACGGACGCCACTTCTCAGCCGAACCGCCGGCGCGTTCCACCGTCGAGGTCGCTCGCCTTCCCAAGGACGTGCTGGTAGAAATCGACGTCATCGCCCTGGCCTAACCCGTCGCCGCTGTTAGGCAAGTGACTCAGTTCGTCATCCCGGCCGGAGCCGCCGTTCCTGCGACGGAGCGGAGGGACCTGTTATTTCTTTCGCAGTGAAACGAACTGGAAGGCCAGTCGCTAATTACCAACTACCAATTACTAATTACCAGTTACGAGTTTTCTTCTTCCGCCCGCTTCAGGCGGCGGCTCTCCGCCAGCAGCGCCATGGAGTGCATCAGGTTCTGCATGGTGACAATCCCCACTAGGCGTCCGCCATCGACCACGGGGATCATGCTCAGCCCGCGGCTGCCCAGTTTGCGGAAGGCCTCCGCCAGCGAGTCGGTGCGTTGCGCAACTTCGAAACTCCGCACCATTTCCGGCTGGACGTATCCGTTACCGTCCCGGCGCAGGGCGTCAACGATGCGCGACTTGCTGATCACGCCCACCATCTCGACCCCGCGCACCACCGGAAAGTCGTCCTGCAAGGTGTGCACCGCCTTGGTCAGCGCGTCCTCCAGCGTGTCGGCGGGCGAGAGGATGGAAAATTGCGTGAGCATGACCTGCTCCATGCGCACGGTTTCCAGCACCGACTGGAAGACCACCGAGCGGTCCTCCATTTGCGCGCCGAGAAAGAGGAAGAAGCCCATCAGCACCAGCCACACGTTCCACACCAGGCCGATCATCATCAGCGCCATGGCGAAACCCTGGCCGATGGTGACAGCGCGACGGGTGGCTTGCACGTACTCCATGCGCTCGGCCAGCAGCGCTCGAAGGATGCGTCCGCCGTCCATGGGATACGCAGGCAGCAAGTTGAATGCGCCGAGAAACAGGTTGCCCCAGAACAGGCTGCGCGGCAGATTGTTGGCGTGTACGTAGGGTTGCGCCCACAGTTTCACCTGCGGGAAGAAGGCGAGAATCACGCCGCCGGCGATGGCCGCGATGATGAGGTTCGCCACCGGACCGGCCACCGAAACGCGAATGTCCCGCGACGGATCAGGTTTCACGCGGCTGGTGTCTTCCATTAGGGTGACGCCGCCGATGGGCAGCAGAATAATCGAGCGCACGGCGATGCCATTGTGTTTCGCTACCACCGCGTGCGCCAGTTCGTGCAGCACCACGCATCCAAAGATGATGCCTACCAGCGCCAGTCCGCGTCCCGGGCCCGAGGCGCCCATGGTAAGCGATTCGGAAAACCACACAAAGCCCAGCAGGAACAGAAACGTGATGTGGATGCGGATGTCCACACCGAACAGCTTGCCCGCCGGAAATGACCAGCCTCTCATGCAGTGCGCGTCCCTCTACCTTTATTCTATACACTCGGTTTGCGGATACCTATTACAGAGACTGGTTTGCATAGGCCTGCTTACTGAGATAACCCCATGCGCATCATCGCCGGACAATTTCGCAGCCGTCCGCTGAAATCGCTACCCGGACTCGATCTGCGTCCGACCAGCGACCGCCTGCGCGAGACGCTGTTTAGCGTGCTGGCGTCGGCGAGTAGGCTCGATGGCAGCGTCTGGCTCGACCTGTTCGCTGGAACCGGCGCGGTGGGCATCGAGGCCATCAGCCGCGGAGCCAGCCAGGTGTATTTCGTTGAGTCGGAAAAGAAGCACGCGCGCCTGCTACGCGAGAACCTGCAGGCGTTGAAGATCGATTCGGGATACGAAGTGCAGGAACGTGAGGTCGCCCAAGCGTTGCCCCTGCTCGATGCCTCCGCCGAGGTGTGCGACTTCTGCTTCCTCGATCCGCCCTACCACATGCGCGGAGCCTACGAGCGCACTCTGGAATTCCTCGGCCACTCACGACTGGTCGGCTCGTCGTCCATCGTCCTCGCCGAGCACGAAAAAAGGTATGAGCTTGGCGAGAGGTTCGGTGCACTGGTGCGGTATCGGAAGATCGTGCAGGGCGATGCCGCGCTGAGTCTGTATCGGCTTCGGCTGGCGAGCGAATAGTTCATCTTCCGTTCGACGCTTGCATTCTCCGTTTTCGGTTCTATACTTCGGGGAATCCAAAGCCCCGAATTCTGCTTATTTTCGTTTTCTGGGAACTTTTCTCCCGCTGGCGGCATTACAGGTATGAACCATGCGAGTTGTACGGGCGATGCCGAAGGAGATGCACCGGCAACCATGACCAGCGATGAAGTCCTGATGCTCGCGTTCCAGCAAGGATCGCGCGAGGCGTTCGACGAGTTGTACACACGATACCGGGGGCCGCTCTTCGAATTCTTCCGGCGGCGGCTCGACAGCGAGTTGCGCGCCGAAGACCTGGCGCAGGAAACCTTCCTGGTCGTGATCCGCGGCGCTGAGCGCTACCAGCCTCGCGCGCTGGTGCGGACGTACCTCTATGCCATCGCGCTGAAGCTGCTGATGTCGGAGCGGCGCAAGCACGCGCATGACGGGCCCGGCCTCGATTCCATTGCGGAGCCGGTGGCGCATGCCTCCACCGAACGTGCGCTCTGGGTGCGCGAGGGCCTGCAGAAGTTAGACGAGACGGAAAGGGAAATCCTGATGTTGCGCGAGTACGAGCAGTTGAGTTATAGCGACATTGCCGAACTGCTGCACTTGCCGTTGAACACGGTGCGATCGCGGCTGTTCCGTGCCCGCATGGCGCTGAAGGAACACCTGGCCCCGGGCGCGAAGCTGCAATCCGCCTCGGCTGGCAATGAAACGAGTGGATCCCGGGTGGCCAATCCGGTCGAGGGGGAGGCCTGAGATGCAAAACAAAACACATCCACTGGAACAAGAAGAAGTGATGGCTTACCTCGACGGCGAGCTCACGGGTGAAACCGCAGCCAAGGCAGCCGAACATTTGCGCGAGTGCCGCGAGTGCCAGGCGCTGGCGGCCGACCTGCAAAGCGTTTCGCGGCAGATGGCGGATTGGAAGATCGACGCCGTTGAGTCACCAATGACTCCGGCGATCACGGCGGCGCTGGAGCAGCACGAAGCCAAGTTCGCATGGGATGCGAAGCTCGGCGGTTCGTTCTGGCGCGATCCGTTCGGCGCGTTCCGCATCCCGCGCTGGGCGTTGGCAGCTGGCGGAGCCGCGCTGGTGCTGGTGACCATGGTAGCGCTCATGACTACCGCTCGTTACAGCGCAGGGCCGCAGTACAAATCGATGGTGGCGGCGCAACGTCAGGCGGTAGAAACCCAGCCCATGGCTGCATCGTCGCGCCGTCTCGGGACGGCAGAAGTCAGCGATCGCGACAAATTGCTGGCCGCGCAGGCCGAAGTTGGCTCCAACCTTCGACTCAACGCGACTACGTCCATGGCCGCACCGCCCGCTCCCAGTTCGCGTGCCGATAGTGTCCATTCTGCGGTTACATTCAATTCGGTCGCAGCGAAGCCGATGATCGCCCGCACCGCGCAGCTCACCCTCATCGTCAAGGATTTCGATTCGTCGCAAAAGCGGCTGCAGGACATTCTGCAGCGTCACGGCGGTTTTGTCGGCGAGATGGCCACCAGCGCTCCCGAAGGGGCCGATCGTAAGTTCTCTGCGACGTTGCGCGTGCCCGCCAATCAACTGGATGCCGCCATCGCCGATGTGAAAGAACTGGGCCGCGTCGAGTCCGAATCGCAGAGCGGCGAGGAAGTCACCGCGCAGTACATCGATCTGCAGGCGCGTCTCACCAACGCCCGCAACACCGAGCAGCGGCTGACCGAATTGTTGCGCCGCCAAACCGGAAAGCTCGACGAAGTCGTGACCGTGGAGGAAAAGATCAGCGAGGTCCGAGAAGAGATCGAGCGCATGGAAGCCGAACAGAAGAGCCTCAATCAGCGCGTGGACTTCGGCACCCTGAGCGTGTCGTTCAGCGAAGAGCACAAGTCGCAGCTTCAAGTCATGCCACCTTCGGTCGGCACGCAATTCCACAACGCCGCGGTGGAAGGTTATCGCAGCGTAGTCGATGGCATCGTCAGTTTGCTGATCTTCCTCATGTCGTGGGGACCAACATTGCTGCTGTGGGGTGCGGTCCTGTTCTTTCCCGTGCGCTTCGCCTGGAGGAGGCTGCATCGCGCGGAGGCGTGATCCGGACGAACCCAGTGAGTTCGACGAAGTGGTTCGTCCCGCGGCCGAGCGATTCCTGATAAGGAAAACGGCGGGGTTCCACGCCCGGCCTTCGTATCATGCCTCGCTTCGACCTGCCGCTCAGTACAGCATCAGGGTGACGTGCTGCGGTTCAATGTGCTTCGCCACCTGCTGTTCGGAGGGGTGCTGGACGATCATCCGGCCAATCTTAAAACCAGGCACCCATATCTCGCTCAGATAGTGGCGGTCGCCGTAGCGATGGAAGACGAGCCTGTAGCGGTCTTCGGTTTCAAGCTTCTCTAGCGGCACGTTGTTGACCCAGGCGCAGGCGTTGCCGTCAGCTCTGTTGCGGAACGCGAGAGTTCCCGTGGCGGTCGGAACCTCCATGGTGTATTCGCCTGCCGGCATCAGTTGATCGCCGACCACGAAGGGAAACGGCGTCCTGAATGTCAGTGGCACGGTTGACTGCGCGCTCGCCACGCCGATGGCGATCCCAACCATCACGACCAGAAGTGCGATTGCTTTGCGTTTCATAACCTCCTCCTTCTTGGTTCCTGGAATTTCTATAAAACTGTGGGCACTATGCGGCAGTTCGCTTTCGTGATCAATGCACTGGCAATCGTTCGGAGATAAAACGCAGATATCCCGTTAAGCGACGGGAAACGCAGCTCTTACTGGCGGATATATACCGCACTCCGAGAGCGGGTGCGGGCCGTTCGACATAATCCGCAGCGCGACCAGCCCATTTCCGAAACGGGAAAAGCATCCTGAATCGACAAACAAGTATGGAATTGTGCTCCCCGTCCAGTGCTACGCTTGGCGCAGACGGGTGACGTATGGAGGAGACTGTCTGCCCACGCATATACCGCTTCGGCCCATTCGAGCTGGCCGTCGACACCGCCGAGTTACGCAAGAACGGCGTCCACCTCAAGCTGCAGGAGCAGCCCTTCCAGATACTGTGTACCCTGCTCGAGCATCCTGGAGAAATCGTCACTCGCGAACAACTTCGTCAGCAGCTTTGGCCCGACGGTACGTTCGTTGATTTCGAGCACGGACTGAACACCGCCATCAAGAAGATTCGCGACGCGTTGGGCGACGATGCTGATACGCCGCGTTACATCGAGACCATCCCACGCAAGGGCTATCGGTTTCTGGCGCCGCTGAATCACGATGCGGCAGCAGCGATCATAGCGCCGACTCCTTCGCAAACTCGGTGGAGATTCCGCACACCCATTCTGGTCGTTGCCGTCGCCATTGTTACTGCGGCGGCTTTTCTGATCATTCAGAAACTCTCGCATCCTTCGCATTTGCAGGTGTCCACCACCAAGCAATTGACCTTTTCCGGCAATGTAGTACCTGGCCCCACCGTCGAAACCGATGGCCGACGGGTGTACTACTTCAAGTTCTATGACGGTCACCTCTACTCGGTTCCAGTAGGGGGAGGAGCGGAGAGCAGTTATGCCACCCGGTTTCACTTGCCGTCGATACTCCACATTTCACCGGATGGTTCGACCTTGCTGGTCAACGAACCTCGGCCGGCACTCGGGAATACTGGCCGTATCTGGCTGCTGCCAACCAACGGCGGTCCAGCGCGGCCATTGGGGGACATCGAAGCGGATTTCGCGGCCTGGTCACCCGATGGTAAGACCATTGCCTTTTCGCAAAAGGAGGCTATCTACCTGACGGAAGATGAAGGCGCAACCCCCCACCGGTTGCTCGACGCAGGTGGGAGTGTGCAATGGATTCGATGGTCGCCCGACGGCCAGCGCCTGCGCTATACCGTGTACGATCCCAAAACTATCGTCTCTTCGATATGGGAAGCCCACCGTGACGGTAAGCGACCCCCAGTTGCGATGAAGTTCGGGGTGCTCACGAACACCTGCTGTGGAACCTGGACCAGGGATGGCCGGCACTACGTTTTCCGCGAGTTTCGTGACCAGCGGACTAACTATTGGGTCGCCACCGAGAGCTGGTCAACGTTTGGATCTGGAAAACCGTACCCATTCAGCGGGGGTGGCGTGGAGATACTTGCTGCAACTGCCAGCCCGCTGGACGATACGCTTTTTACCGTCGCGCACGAAAGCTCAGGACTGGTATTCAAGTTAGATCTTGCCCGTCGTCAACTTACGCCGGTTCTGCGCGAACTCAGCGTTCAAGTTCCCGATTTCTCGCCGGACGGCAAATGGATGGCATTCTGCCAGGTTCACACCTCGCAAAGCATTCTCTGGCGCACACGCAGCGACGGCAGCGAGTGGCTGCAGCTGACGGACCCGAAGTTGAATGTGAATTTCGCCCGCTACTCTCTGGATGGAAAACGCATTGCCATGATGGCCAAGTGGCCCGACCGGCCGTGGAAGATCTACTGGGTGTCTGCCGAGGGTGGTGCACTGCACGAGCTCAACGTGTCAATCATTAGTCAAGCTGACCCCAACTGGATGCCGGACAATCAATCGATCCTGTTCGGACAGCCGCCCCGATACTTTGCCGAGCCTGAGTCTCCGCGGGCGATTTACATCCACAACCTGCAGACCAACTCCATTTCCCAGGTTCCTGGCTCGGAAGGATGGTTCAGTCCACGCTTGTCACCCGATGGCCGGCGATTCCTGGCGCTCTCCATCGACGAACACAAGCTGGCGATGTTCGAATTTGCCAACTCAAAGTGGCGGGTTTTGCTGGAGAACTCGCAGAAGCAATTGGGAGCCCCATTTTGGTCACCCGACGGGAAGTGGGCGTATGTGAATTTCTACGGCGAAAACGGCTCGGTGTTACGGATTCGGGTCCCTGATGGTGCTGCTGAGGAGGTTCTGTCTCTCGGTGACGTCGTTGCGCTCCCGGGGTGTTTCGCGTGGAATACCGCACCGGATGGGGCGATCATGATTACTTGCTCTCGTTTCAACTCGAACATTTACGCCCTGAAGTATGAGTGAGACCGAACCGGAACAACTTGGTGCCACACCCTTGTTTGGTTGCTAATTGCTGGGCGGCGCAGCGCGCTGAGCCTTGCCTTCCATCACGGTGGCCCAGCCGCCTTTGGGATTGGCTACTTCGGACTTGAAGGTATAGCTATCTGGGCCAGTTTCTACTATTGTGTAGCGTCCCTTGATGACTACGCCATTCAGTTTCTCTTCCGATTCCCACGTCCAGGTGTTGCCGCTGATATGGCCGAGCGCGACCTGGTGCTCGCCGAGGCTGTTATAGACGTTGTAGGTGTAAACCTTGTCTTCCGGGTTGTAGCCCATCACGCGCTGACTATTGACCGTGCCCAGATCTGACTTCATCGAGGTCTTGGTTTCGAGGAAGTATCCGTCGGTGACGAACTCGCCGTGCTCCTTCAGGGTGAAGGGAGCGCCCGGGGTGTTAGGGCTGATCTTCGAAGTGCCGGAGGCGGTCCAGTCGCCGGCGAAATAGCTCATGCGCTGGTGCTGCGGCGTGAGTCCGGGAGCGGTGGCCTGCTGCGGGGCCTGGGCTGCTGCGAACGAAGAAAGGAACAGAGTGAAGATGCCAATGATGGCGGTGCGATTCATGGGAATGGTCTCCTCGGGAAATCACAAAAACAAATTCAGCCACAGATTTCCACGGATCACCGCGGATCGGAAAAGAGAATTGGACAACCGCTCTTCGCCGAGGCTGATACAGCACAAGATCATCTAACTAGTCCTCTTCTTATCCGTGCAATCCGCGTAAATCCGTGGCCGCCCTGCATTCTTTGGGCCGATAGGAATCGTAGCATGCAGCGGTGGGCTACTCCACGTGGTGGCGCACCACGCGCTCCGAAAGGTTACACAGTATCTCGTAGGCGATGGTGCCGGACCAGCGGGCGTGATCGACGGCGGTGATGCGCTGGTCGCCGCTGCGTCCGATCAACACGACCTCGTCGCCAATCTCGACGCCCGGGATATGGCTGACATCAACGATGGTGAGGTCCATGGAAATGCGTCCGGCAAAGGATGCGCGCTGGCCGCGCAGCAGTACATAGCCACCGGGCGAGAGCTTGCGGTAGAGGCCGTCGCCATAGCCGGCGGCGATGACCGCCACCCGGGCCGGCGACTGGGTGACGTAGGTGCCGTTGTAGCCGAGCGCCTGTCCAGCGGGAACGTTGCGCAACGAAATCACACGGGTTTTCCACGACATCACAGGCTTCAACCCCAGCCGTTCATATTGTTCGATGGCCTTGCCGTCGCGGTGCAGGAGTGGAAGTTCGTAGCCGTAGATGGCCATGCCGGGCCGCACGAAGTTGTACCAGCTATCCGGCCTCCCGAGGGTGGCGCTGCTGTTGGCGAGATGGTGGATGGGTGGTTGCAGGCCGTGGCTGGCCAGGGTGTGCAGCGCCTGGTCGAAGCGCTCCTGCTGGCGCAGTGCGTCGGCGGCATCGAGCACTTCGGCGGACGCCAGGTGACTGAACACGCCCTCTAGCTTCACCTGCGGGACGGTCTTGATGCGCTCGGCAAAGTTATCAAGTTCAGCAATTGGTAAACCGAGCCGCGCCATTCCAGTATCGAGCTTGAGATGCACCGCGATCGGATCGCGGCGTCCCAGCCGCGAGGCCGCCACCGCCACCGCCTCCACATCTTCAAAGCGGGAGATCGTGGGGGTGAGTCCGTAGCGCAGCGCATCTTCCTCTTCGCCGCGCCAGGCGCCAACCAAAATAAGGATACGACTGGCGATTCCGGCATCGCGCAGCGCCACGCCCTCGTCGGTCGAGGTAACGCCGAACCAGCAGGCGCCTTCCTGCTCGAGCGCGCGGGCACAGCCCTCGGAGCCGTGTCCGTAGGCATCGCACTTCACCACCGCGCAAATGGTGACGGAGGGTCTCACATGATTTTGCAGAGTGCGGAAGTTGTGGCGCAACGCCGATAACGACACTTCGGCCCAGTTGGGACGGGTCGAAGCGCGTACCGATGTCGCCGTGGTTTGCAAGCCACGATCATAACAAGATTTTCCGAAACCGCGAGTGGTAACCACGATGCTTCACTCGACGACGTGGCGCCCGAATTGAAATGGAAATCCGAGGCTTGCTGTTCGCGCGGTAGTTGGCTGGGGATGGCATCAACAACCATGTAAGTGGTTGTAGAGTGCTACTTTAGTAGTAGCGCCTAGATAGTATGTGGGAATATCATGTGTACAGTTGTTGACTCATGCTATAACAACACGCAGGCGCGACGGCTCGTGGCACCTACGTCGGGAGCGGGAGAGTAACGTTACTCAAAACATATCAGCTAGTAGAGTGCTCTGAGTGCAGGGTGTGCGGGCTGCAGATGTACGAACGCTTGCACGAACGTGGATTAGGCATGTCATGCGGTGAGTTGTCGGTATGATCAACGTTATCGTTGCTGACCATCAGGCGATCTTTCGCGCCGGCGTGGCCAAGGTGCTGGCGGTTGAAGATGATCTCCGCATCGTAGGACAGCCACAGTCCTCCGAGCAGGTACTGAACGCACTTGAGCACCTGCGCGCTCATGTCGCTCTACTCTCCACCCGATTCCTGCCGCTGTTCTCCGAGATTCAGGCAATCACCGCGCGTCACAATACCGCAATTCTGGTGCTGGCGGAGCCCGGCGACGAGGCCTCGCCGTTTGTCGCAATGGGCGCGCAGGGCGTGGTGTACCGCTCCATCAATGGACCGAGCATCGTGGAGGCGGTGCGCCGCCTGGCGCGCGGCGAAAGCTTTGTTCACACCCCGAACACGCCGGTCACCGAGATCAGCGAAGATCTGGTGGGCATGCGGGTGCGCGACCGGCTATCGGAAAAAGAGTTGCGCATTGTGGCAGCCGTGGTACGGGGTTACAAGAACCGCGAGATCGCCATGCAGCTCTACACCACCGAGCAGGTGGTCAAGAACGCCCTGCGCGCGATTTTCGACAAAATCGGCGTCTCCGACCGCCTCGAGCTGGCGCTGTTCGTGCTCCACCATCGCATGCTGGCGCACGCCACCGCAGCGGTCCGTATCGATACCGAACCTCCCCGAATCAAACGTGGCGGAATTCCGAGCCACATGGGTTCGCAGCTTCCGTCCCATCTCAAGATGTAACGCGAACGCCTCGCAGAGACGTGCTCTAGGTCGGCATTGAGCCGGGCTTGATCAGGTCGTTCACAACGCTGATCAGTTCTTCCGGATTGACGGGTTTTTCGAGGTAATAATCAGCGAGGGAATCTTCGGCCTGAAACGCCTCATTGACGTAGCCGGAAATCACTACGACCGGGATGTCGGAATGTGCGCGGGCGGCCACGAGGATGTCACGGCCGCAGGCCTGCCCCAGGCGCCAGTCGGTGACCACCACATCGTAAGGATTGGCATCCATCAGCGCGATGGCCTCGGGCACCGAAGTCGCAGACGTGGCCTGGTGGCCGGCGGTCTCCAGGATGATGCACTTCAGCCTGGCAGAGTGCATCTCGTCGTCTACACATAGGATTCTTGCCATGTAAGGAAGTCCGTACTATTTCGCCTGGCGCCTGTCCCGGAGCCAGAGTGTGGATGAAGGGCGCGCCAGTAAAGAGTTGGTCAGACCACATTGTTCAGCAGGCTGCGGACAATGTCAAACCACCATCGTGCCAATCAGGCAGACAAGGAGACGCGGGAAAAAGCGCGGCGAGAGAGAATTGGAGGACCTAATAATTTGCTTGACGCATGCAAGTAGTTTGCCTTAGACTTTGTCCATGAAGCGTGCAGGAAATGCCGACGCGATGCAGAACTGGTGGGACGAACTGGAGCGCCTGGCGCGCATCCTGGGGCAGATCGGTCCCGACGAAGTCTGTTGCGACGGGCTCAGCCAGCGCCAGACGGCCATCCTGCGCGTGCTGGTGGCAAGCGAAGGAGCGCGTCTCTCTGACCTGGCGGCGCTCTCGGGCATCACCCCTAGCGCCATGACGCGCGTACTCGAAAAGCTGGAGGCGCGCGGATTGGTGGAACGGGTTCGCGGCACGCACTCCGATGGACGCGCGGCCGTGGTGCGCATCACTGCTGCCGGACGCCGCACCCGCAAGCTGCTCGATCAACTCATGCGCAGCCGCACCCGCCAGATCATGGATTCCATTCCGCCAAAACAGCATAAGCAAGTCCTCAGCGCACTCGAACTACTCAACAACGCCATCGAAAGCGCCGGCTGCTGCGCCCTGAACGCGCCGGTCGCAAAGCTGATCACGATTAAGGAGCAGAAATGAAAAGCGAATCGATTACTACTGCGGTGGAAGAACACTACGCAGCCGTGGCGCGCGGAGAGGCTTCCGCGTGTGGAGCGCCCGTCGAAGACGTGGCGCGTTCCATTGGATACAGCGACGAAGAACTGGCGCTGGCCGGTGACGCGAACCTGGGCCTGGGATGCGGCAATCCGCTGGCCCTCACGGAGATCAAGCCGGGCATGACCGTGCTGGACCTGGGCTCAGGCGCCGGGTTCGACGCCTTCCTCGCGTTGCACCGCGTCGGTCCCACCGGAAAAGTGATAGGCGTGGACATGACCGATGACATGCTCGCCCTGGCGCGCGACAATGCCGCTAAGCGCGGCGTCACCAACATTGAGTTTCGCAAAGGATTCATCGAAGACTTGCCGGTGGACAGCGGTACCGTGGACTACGTCATCAGCAACTGCGTGATCAACCTGTCCGCAGACAAGTCGGCGGTCTTCCGCGAGATCGCGCGCGTGCTCAAGCCTGGCGGACACTTCGCGGTCAGCGACATCGTGCTGTTGAAGCCGCTGCCCGATGCGCTGGTGCGCGACATCAGCGCCTATGTGGGATGCATCTCCGGGGCCAGCCTGTTGACCGACTACCTGGGAACCGCGCTGGCAGCGGGTTTGCGCGACCTCAGCATTCCGCGCCTCGCGCACGGTCCCGACCTGGTGAAGGTGCTCGCGCCCGAAGGCTTCGCCAGCAAGCAGGGTAGTTCGTGCTGCGGCTCGACGGTGTCGGTCGCGTCGCTGAAGAATCCTGATGCGATGGTGCGCCAGGCCGCCGAGGCCGTGGCTTCCATTAAGTTGCACGGCAGAAAGTAAAGAACGTGCACGATCACTACAATGTGCTCTTCCTGTGCACCGGGAATTCGGCGCGCTCGATCATGGCCGAAGCCATCCTGAACTACCGTGGCAAGCCACGATTCCTTGCCTACAGTGCGGGTAGCCATCCCTCGGGCGCGGTGCGACCCGAGGCGCTGCGCGAACTTGAGCGGGCGAACTTGCCGACTGCGGGAGTGCGCAGCAAAAGCTGGGACGAATTCGCCCAGCCCGGCGCGCCGGGGATGCACTTCGTCTTCACGGTGTGCGACAACGCCGCCAACGAGGTCTGCCCGATCTGGCCGGGCCAGCCGATGACGGCGCATTGGGGCATCGCCGATCCGGCAGCGGTGAAGGGCACGCCGGACGAAATCGAGCGCGCGTTTCGCGAGGCCTTCATCGCGCTCGACCGGCGCATCGGATTGTTTCTCAGCCTGCCGCTGCAGACTCTTGATCGTATGGCGATCCAGAGGGAGATCACTCGCATTGGCCAACAATAGTTGCGGAGCGATGTCCAGCGAGGTGTGGCAATGAGAACCAGTAGCCGTCTCAGTTTTCTCGATCGCTATCTCACCGCCTGGATTTTCGGCGCGATGGCGCTGGGGGTGTTGTCGGGATGGCTCATCCCCGGAGTGGTGCCGTTCCTCAACCGCTTCAGCGTGGGCACAACTTCAATCCCTATCGCGATCGGGCTGATCGTGATGATGTATCCGCCATTTACCAAGGTGCGCTACGAGGAACTGCCCGAAGTCTTCCGCAACAAGCGTGTGCTGGGCCTGTCGCTGGTGCAGAACTGGGTGGTCGGCCCGGTGCTGATGTTCGTGCTGGCGGTAGTGTTTCTGCGCGGCTATCCCGAGTACATGGCGGGGCTGATCATGATCGGCCTGGCGCGCTGTATCGCGATGGTCATTGTGTGGAACGAACTGGCGAAAGGTGACACCGAGTACGCCGCCGGCCTGGTCGCCTTCAATTCGCTCTTCCAGGTTTTCTTCTACTCGCTGTACGCGTGGGTGTTCATCACCGTGCTGCCGGCGAAACTCGGGCTGACCGGCGCCGTGGTTCATGTCTCGATTGGTGAGATTGCCAAGAGCGTCTTCATCTACCTGGGTGTTCCGTTCCTCGCGGGATACCTGACGCGCACGCTGCTGGTTCGGGCCAAGGGGCGCGAATGGTACGACCATCACTTCGTACCGCGCGTCAGCCCGCTGACGTTGATCGCGCTGCTGTTCACCATAGTGGTGATGTTCTCGCTCAAAGGCGAATACATCGTGCGCCTGCCACTGGATGTGCTGCGCATCGCAGTGCCGCTGCTCATCTATTTTGTGGTGATGTTCCTGGTGTCGTTTTACATGGGACGCAAGCTGGGCGCGGACTACTCGAAGACTGCAACGCTCGCGTTTACCGCTGCCTCGAATAATTTCGAATTGGCAATTGCAGTGGCCGTGTCGGTGTTCGGCATTAACTCGGGCGCAGCCTTCGCCGCGGTGATCGGCCCGCTGGTCGAGGTTCCGGTGATGATCGCGCTGGTGAATGTGGCGTTCTACTTCCAGAGGCGCTACTACGGAGGGGCGGTTACAAGGAAGATTGCGGCCGCCGTCTAACTCCTCGTGTGGCCGACGAGG
>DATBZX010000288.1:0-29605 GCA_036512955.1 Terriglobales bacterium | reverse complement strand
CATTCACGGGTACAAGGTGCATCCGGACGTCACCGTTCTCGTGGTTCCGGGCTCGGAAGCAGTGAAGTATGCCGCCGAGCTGGAAGGGCTGGACCGAATCTTCAAGGACGCGGGTGCGGAGTGGCGTGAGCCGGGTTGCTCGATGTGTCTGGGCATGAATCCCGACATCCTCGCTCCGAAACAGCGTTGCGCTTCGACCAGCAACCGCAATTTCGAAGGTCGCCAGGGCAGGGAAGGCCGTACGCACCTGGTCAGTTCCGCAACTGCTGCCGCCGCGGCCGTCGCCGGACGATTCGTCGATGTTCGCGGCTGGGAGTACAGGAACTAGGCCATGGAACCTATTCGCAAACATCGTGGCGTGGTGGCGCCGCTGTATCGGGAGAACGTCGATACCGACCAGATCATCCCCAAGCAGCACCTCAAGCGCATCGAGCGCACCGGCTTCGGGCAATTCCTGTTTTTTGACTGGCGCTATCATCCTGATGGACGAGACCGCGAGGACTTCGTGCTTAACCAGGAGCACTTCCGCACGGCGACCGTCTTGGTAGCGGGCAAAAACTTCGGGTGTGGTTCTTCGCGCGAGCATGCGGCATGGGCGCTGGGCGAGTTTGGGTTCCGCGTAATATTGGCTCCGTCTTTCGCCGACATCTTCCGCAACAACGCCGGCAATAACGGACTGCTTTTGATCGAGCTGGCCGAGTCGGTGATCCAGCGCATCGCCGAGCATGCCGACAAGCATCGGCCCTATGACTTGTCAGTCGATCTGGAGAACCAGACCGTCAGCGACGATTTCGGTCTGTCGGAGACGTTTGCAATCGACGCGTTCCGCCGCCATAGGTTGCTGAACGGCCTCGACGAGATCGGCATGACTCTGGCACACGAGGCGGAGATATCGCGCTTCGAGCAAAAGCGCCACCCCGACGTTGACCGAGGATAAACACCACTCTTGCTACGCCTCCGCCAGGACGCGATGCACCATTTGAACCGCGATCGAACCCTCCCCAACGGCTGACGCCACGCGTTTTACATTGCCCGAACGCACGTCGCCGACGGCGAAGACTCCGGGCATGCTGGTTTCGAGCAGGAAGGGCGGCCGCGAACCTGGCCACTGCGAGAACTGGGACGGGTTTATTTCCAGATCGTGACCTGTGACGACGAATCCCTTGCCGTCGAGCGCAAGGCAATCATTGAGCCACGCAGTGTTGGGAGCAGCTCCGGTCATCATGAAAACATGCCGGATCGGCAGGGTCTCCACCTCGCCCGAAATCTTGTTCCGCAACTGCACGCGCTCCAACTGTGAATCTCCGTCAAGTCCCACGATCTCGGTGTGATAGTGCAAGGCGACCTTGGGATTCTCCTCAATCCGCTGGACGAGGTAGCGCGACATGGTGTCTGAGAGTTGTCCGGAGCGCACCACCATGTGCAATTTGCGCGCAGTTTGTGAAAGAAACACTGCTGCCTGTCCCGCGGAATTTCCGCCTCCTACGACGATTACATCTTCCCCCTCACACAGTTGGGCTTCCATGAAGGTTGCGCCGTAATAGATACCCACTCCTGCGAACTTCGACAGGTTTGCAATCGCCGGTTTGTTGTATTGCGCACCCGTGGCGATGACCACGGCTCGGGTCGTGAGCTTTTGCCCATTATCGAGTTCAACCTGGTAAGGCTTGTGGCCGCAGTGGAGGCGGACCGCTCCGTGAGCGACCATCATTTCCGCGCCAAATTTCTGGGCTTGGTGCAGCGCTCGTGTTGCCAGTTCCTGGCCCGACACGCCCGTTGGGAATCCCAGGTAGTTCTCGATCTTCGAACTCGACCCCGCCTGTCCACCGGGAGCGTTGGTCTCGATGACAAGTACGTCAAGCCCCTCGGACGCCGCGTAAACTGCGGCTGCCAGGCCGGAAGGCCCCGCTCCCACCACGATTACGTCACGAATGCGGGCCTCGTCGGCGGGACTGTTGAAGCCAAGACAGTCCGCGACCTGCTGCACCGTGGGATTGCGCAAAACGGCTGACCCGCGGCAAATCAAGACCGGAATTTCTTTGATGGTCACGTTGAACCGATCCAGCAATTCCTGGGCATGGCTGTCAGTGTCGAGATCGACATATGTGTATGGATGCCCGTTGCGTGCCAGGAATTCGCGCAACCCCAGCGTGTTCGCGGAATGGCGCGACCCCAGCAGCACCGCGTCACCGAATCCCGTGGCGACCAGGGCCAGGCGACGGAGGATGAAGGCGCGCATGAAGATTTCGCTCAACTCGGCGTCCTTGGCAATTAGCGATCGCAGGTTCTCCGGACTGATTTCCAGGACCTCTCCCGCCTTCGTGATGCGCCCGCGAACCAGCGCACGCCGTCCCGAGATCATGGTCGTCTCGCCCGTGAATTCTCCGGGTTCATGCTTGGCCACAAAGCGTTCGCCTTCGCAGTGCGGTTGCACGATTTCCATCTCGCCAGAGAGCAATACGAACATCGGGATCCTCGTATCGCCCACTTCGAAGAGCACCTCGCCGACGGCGACGGTTCGGACTTTCCCATACAGACGCGTGCGATCGATCTGGGCAGCGGTGAGTTTGACGAACGCCTGCGTCCGAGCATCGAGTGCGCTGATCGGCGGCAGCGGTAAAGGTCCTTCTGACATAGCAGTCCTTTATGAGGGTGTTGAGTGGTTCTGGCTAAAGTAGATGCACCAAACAGGCGGATCGAATCAGGATTGACGCTTCTGGCGAGCATTGTAGCGGGGGTGTTGATATAACTGTGCAGGATTGATCCCTTCGGTTTATGGAGGCAGGTTCATGCGGGAACCTGGCGGGTTACGAAGATGGCGGGATCTCACGCTCATCGTACTGTGTGACGTTCACTTCTGGATTCCAGTGGCGGTGTTGCTGGGCGGACTGGCGGTGTTGCGATGGATCAGCTGACCACGGCACAACGGCCTGGCTTCGCGACGCAGAGTCCGCTGGTAAACCCGGACCGGCTACGCAGATTGCAGTCGGTGGGGATTCTGTGTGGCTTTGGAGCAGGAGCCTGGCTGGGAGCGGCGGAGGCGCCGACGAAGTTGGTGACGGCCGGAATTTCTCCGGTCGTCGTGTCTCTACTGATGGTGGCGGGAGTCTTCCTCGCGCGGTGGAGTGTGCCCGCACTAGTTCGTGGAACGGGGCAGATTGGATGGGACTTGCGGCAGGCGCCGCATCTCGTCGTCTGGGGGATACTCGCGGGTTGCCTGTGGGCTGTCGCCAACACGCTAACCATCTTTGCGATCCGCGATGTGGGATTAAGCATTGCGTTTCCCTTGTGGAACATGAACAGCCTCATCGGCATTCTGTGGGGCGTTACTTTGTTCAACGAGTTGCGCAACGCAGGAGCGCGTCGCTGGCTTAGCGTGCTAGGCGGCGCGCTGCTGATGTTCCTTGGAGCGTGCATGCTGGCTTACGCGTCGTCGGCGCAAACCACACCAGAACACGCCATGCGCGGCATCGTCGCGGCCTTGACGGCGGGAGTCCTGTGGGGAACGATGTACATTCCGTACCGCAAGGCGTACTTGACCGGAATGAATCCGCTGTCATTCGTGGCCTTCTTTACGATCGGCGAACTCGTGACCATGATTCTGCTGGCGCTCAGCTACAGCGGTGGGGCATCGCCGCTGGTTCACGAGTTGCTCAAGGCGAAGCAGGTGCTTTTCTGGCTGCTGCTCGCCGGTTTCGTCTGGGTCATCGGCGATGTGTTTCAGCAGTATGCAGCCAAGTATGTAGGCATCAGCCGTGGCATTCCTCTGTCGAACACAAACCAATTGTGGGGATTGGCGTGGGGCATTTTGGTGTTCGGTGAGTTGCGCGGCCGCGGTCTGTCGCTTTATGCACAGGTGATCGGCGGATCGCTGTTAATGGCAGTAGGCGCAGGCGCCATTGCGCTCTCGTCGGTCACTGGCAAAGAACATGGGCGATGGCATGAGGCTGCCCATCGTGAGGGAAGGCGATACGGAGTTTCCGCCGACTATGTTCAGGCCGGTCTTGCAGGCGAAGATTCGAACAATGAAACCAAGGGTGATCGTCCACGCACCTGGCTGGATTGGGGCATCGTCGCAGTCGCCACGGCGATCTTCATTGGACTGGGCGCTATCAGCCGGGTGCCAGATATCGGCTTGAATTGGACAGCGATCTCATTACTCTCAGCTATTCTGTTGCTCTTTCTGGCTGCTTGCGGCACCGCTTTATGGAAGGCCACTCGCTTCAGTTAGGCAACACCCTGGCCTGGCAGTTATGGGGGAAGCGGTCATCCCCGCCGGTGCGTGGTGCGAGCTAACTCAGCGCACGACCAAATCGCTGCGCCATCGGTCCACGAGAAGCCACCATAAGTAGCGCTCCCACTCGGACAGAGTCGTCTTTGCCCATTGTCGATGCGTCCACCATCGCGTGCCGAAGAAGTACGGGTCCGAAGCGCCGTAGAAAGAAAAATGATACTGGGGAAGCCGACGTCGCAATATCTCGCTGGCGCGGCGAGTGTGGTATTCCGACGTAACCACCAGGATTGACTTCGCACCCGTGCCCGCCAGGCATTGCTCCAGATAGCGCGCCTCGTCATAAGTCGAACTCTCCCGGAGAGGGCAGATCGTGGACTGTCCGGGGGTGGTTCCGTCCAGCAGTTCTTGGGCGAGATCTATGTCCGGATGTCCGAATGTCTCGCCGCGGGCAAATACATCGAGGATCAGGTGATGAGCATAACCCTCTTGCATGAGCCTCACAGCATTCCAATAACGTAAATCATTTTCCCCACCGCCCAGCACCACGATGAGATCGGCAGGCTCCGGAGCGTTGACCACCAGGAAAGAGGCAGTGTGCCGAAAGGCAAAAATCGCGATGATCGCAAGCAGGGTGATCGCGAGGAGGCGCTTCAGCATGGTCGGTTTGATTCTATCTGACGTACGGTTGCTGGGAGGGATGGATCCAAGCGGCTAGCAGGCTTTTGCCTGGATGCAAAGAAGCAAGGGAGCCTGGCCCGTTGCGATCACGGCGCCGGCTCCCTACCTTGCAGTACGCAGTAAAGCTATGCGTGCTCTTTATTGCTATTTCGGCACGTTCTTTCCAAAGCGGAACGTCGGCGACGCCGACATGCGCCAGGTGTACTGAGGATTTGCGAGCAAATTGGTGAACAACTGCGTGTAAACCCAATCCGACTGCAACCGAATTGCCACGTGCTTCGAAACGTTCAGGTCGAGTCCGCCACCAACTCCGTAGAATCCTACCCATTCCGAAGTGCTCATGCCGGATCCCAGCAGGCTGGTGGCGATCCCTTTGATGATCGGGTCTTGTGGGTGAACTTGCACGGTTTGGTGCATGGCACCGATATCCGGGTGAATGAACAACGTCACCCACTTGAACCCGCGATAATTGAACTGCGGGCCACCGGTGATGGTAAAGGTGTTCGCATGGTAAGGCGCATAAATCGTGTATCCCGGCGGCAGGTACGGCAGGATCGGAGCCAGTTTGGCTTTGGTTGCGTTATTGAGCATCGGCACTGTCAGCGAAGTACTGCCGCCAAAATAGCTGGTGTCGAAGCCCAGCGCTACCCAGCGCCGATAGTTGTAGCCGAACTGCGCCTGGAAGCCACGCTCGTCCAGGTTCATGTTCGGAGTTGTGAGGTAGGCATATCCCACGTAAGCATCGTACTTACCGACGTATTCCTGCTTTTGGGCGACGCAAGTGACCACAGAGAGGGAGAGAAAGATGAGCAATAAGAAAAAAGTAGAACGCCGCATAGGGCTTCTCCTTGCGAGCTTGTTTAATTTGGGATCCCGTCGAGATCAGCAGACCGTCGTTTGTGCGCGCGCTACCGTTGTGTTGAATCGACCCGCTGAACAAGACCAGATTTAGTTTCTGTTATCCCATGCCTGCGGTAATAGCAAATTCGTGCCGATTAAGGCGCGGATTCCCAAAATGGGAATTATTGGGGCGACAAGGACGATCCGTGGCTTCCTGAGAAAAGCAATGCTCGCGACACCCCGCGACCGCGATCGGAGGGCAATGCCTTCTTATGCAGGTTGCTTTCCGGATCGCGCCTCAGCCAGGCGGTTGGCGATGATGGTGTATGCGGAAGAGTTGAACGAGAGGCCGATATGGGTCCCCGGAACCTCAAAATCAGAATCGAGATTTCCTGTCAGGCAATAACGCCAATCCACAATGCCGTCGTTGCGTGTGTAGATGGCAGTTTCCAAAACTGAATCAGGTACCCTGCGGCGTAGAGAATCGAGGAAGTTGCAGGTACATCGTCCGGTATAGCAGGTGGGCAGGACGCTTGCGCCATGTTCCTTCAGGATGTGTTTGCGCACGGCTTCCGCCGCTTGCAGTACGGTGCGATGTGCCACAGTGCCGCGGAATGGCGAAGCGAGTGTCGTTACCGATGCCACGTCATCCGGCCTCTGGCCAGCGACAGAACGGGCAATGATGCCTCCCAGGCTGTGACCGAGGAGATGAATCTTCCGCTCCGTCTCGCGAAGCGCTTTCTCGATACATGCATTCAGACGTTGCGTGATCAGAATGTTGGGGCACTCGGCATTGATGCCGATGCCGGAGAAGTAAGGCCGGTATCCGATGCGCCCAAGCCAGGTGTGCAGTTGCGACAGATAAGCGTCAGTGCCGAGAAATCCGGGGACTAGAACGACTGCGGATCCGTCACCCCGCGGCACACCGAGTCCGTAATAAACCGGAGAGGAGTGCAGGAGGAAAATGTCGGCGGCAAATAGCGCCTCTTTCCAAATAGAAAGATTGGCTTCTACGTTGTCTTCGCGAAAGTCGATATGCCGTGGGCCCGTTGCCAAATCCAACTTCTCCTGAAATTCAGAAGTGGGTTCGGTCGCCCGCAGTCACGGAGGGGGTTCTCCCGCATCGAAGCAGGGGAAACTGTCCGGCGCCGTCCTCGGGAATTGAGTGTAGACCTTTTGGCCAAAGTTGCAAAGGACAACTTTGAGGTACACGACCGCCCGCCCACGTGGACGCAGCACAGCTGTACCGATCCGTCCTCAGCTTACGGCTCTCGTCCCTCCGGGATTTGCTGGCCTTCCCGGCTGTGCAGCGGGCGGCCTCCGCGATAGCACACGGCGTCGCAGTAGCCGTAAACGACAATGCCTGTGTCGTTGGGCATGTCATGCTCGATCCGGCTGCACTCGCCTTTGCCGGCCCGCATATACAGGCCGCCACAGCGCTCACAGGCGTGGCGGTGAGCAGGCTGTATAGCTTCGGCGCCACGTTGGGGTAGTTCTACGGATGCCATAGCTCAGTCTTCCTTTCGGATGAGTCCATGTCTTCGAGCAATAGGAAGAGTTCCCCCGTCATGCGCAGTCAGATTTTCAGAAACGGACCGACGTCGAAACGGGAGAACCTCTTCCACGTAAGACGACGTGCCGTTGCCCAGAACAACGGCACGTCAATCAAGCGTCGCAACCGGATCCCATCCGTTGCTCGCTCACAGGCAAGCTCCAACACATTGCGTTGGAACCGCCCTAATCAAGCGTGCACGACCCCTGGTTTGATGGTGCGTGCGGTCCGCTTGGTTGTACGTCTCTTGCGTGCCGCCACCTTGTGCGCCACAGGACGCTTCGTCATGTTGTCAATTAGCGCTTTCTCGGCATCGACGAAGGTCTTGACGCCTTCGCGGGCCAGTTCTGGAAGAGGAATAGCTGCTAACGGCTTCATCATTTCCAGTGCGCGGCCCGATGCCTTCAAGTTCGCGTTCATCTGCTTGCCGGCGACATCCATCAACTTCTTCTGTGCTTCCATGAAGCACTCGGTGGCCTGACGTGCCAAGTCGGAGAGTTCCTCGATCTTCGCTTTCCGGCCAGCTTCGGTCTTGGTTGCCTTGGAAGCTTCCTCGGCGATCATGTTGAGGAATTTCTGCTGGGCCTGGACGAAGTGGTCCATGCCCTCGCGCGCCATTTCGACAAACTGCTCGCCGTCGTAGGCCTCGCCCTTTTCGACGGCGGTCAGCCAGTTGTGGGTCTGCTTACCGGCGATCTTCAGGAAGTCCTGCTGTAAACCCAGGTAGGTATTCAGGCTGCGCCGCACCAGGTCAGACATGGCGACGGCTGCGTCAGAGGCGCTGACCCGTCCCTTCACGCCGTTCAACACGATTTCGTTTTCCTGGCGCACCAGGTCGAGCAGCACTTTCTGGCCTGCAACGAAGTTCGACATGCCCTCGCTTGCGAGTTCGGTCAGAATCGAGACCGGCGAGAACTGGGGATTGGTGAAGCCGTTGCGAACGAGATTGATCGCCTTGGCGTTCTGGTTCATGGCCAAGTCAACCAGGATCTTCTGGGTGGCAAAGAAGTTCTCGACTCCCTGCTGCACCCATCCGGAGAGCATGGTAACTAGGGATGGTTCCGGCATCTGCGCTGGGGAAGTATGTGATTTTACGGTGTCTTTCATGACAACCTCCTTATGCTGCAGTGCAGCATCAACTAAAATGTAGGCGCTCTGCGGTAGAATGTCAATATGGTAGATAAGAATTGTGCGTTGCAGCAGGGAGGCATACTGCGATGAACCCGGCTCCGATTGTGATCAAGAAATACCCAAATCGAAGACTCTACGACACTTCCGCCAGCCGCTACATCAACCTGGAGGACATCGGCGAGCTGATCCGCAAAGGGAAAGACCTGCAGGTGGTCGACGCTCAGACTGGCGAGGACCTGACCCGTGTCACACTGACCCAGATCATCGTCGATGATGCCAAGCAGCAGCCGACCGGATTGCCGCTGGAACTCCTGCGCCAACTCATCATGTCCTCGGACCAGGTCGGCCGGGAATTCATCATGTGGTATCTGAAGTCGGCGTACGACGCCTACCAGAACGTGCAGAGCAAGCTGCACAACGGCCTGAATGAAATGCAAACCGCCGCGATGTCACCGATCAGCATGATCAAGAGTTTCATCCAGGGCCAGGGGACGGAGAGCCATGTGCCCGAGAACCGCACCGACAGCAGCGAGGAGTTAACGCAACTGCGCCAGCGCATTGCTGAGTTGGAAGCGCGAGTCGAGAAACCAAAGCGGACCAAAGTTCCAGCCAAGCGAAAGACCCGCAAAAAGTAACGGGAGCGGCTGACCGCTCCCGTCGTTCACTCCCTGGCGACCAGTCCGCGACTGTGACTCAGTCGAGTTTCAGCTCCCGACTTTCTCCAGAACTTCTTCCTGTTCCGCCGGTTCCGATTGAGTTGCTGTAACAGAATATGCCGGACCCGGTTTCCGACGCTTTCTCGTCATTTTGTGTTTCGGTGCAGACACAGCTCTTCGCCGCTTCGGCTTCGTCGGGGCTGACGGCACTTCGACACTCGCCTTCAATTCGGCGAAGCTGGCCTTCATGAACTCTTCCAATCGTGCCACGTCGGGCGCGGCGTGCACGTCTCCCGTGAAGCCAAAGTAGGCTCGACCGTCATAGCTGACGACGGCGCAGTTGATACCCATCTCGCCTCCGATGGGCACATATGGATACCAGCGCAACAAGCGGTGCCCCAACAGGTACATCGGAATCTGTGGACCGGGAACATTAGTGCAGATGATGTTGCAGACGCTGAGCGGCAACTGGCTGGCGATCGGCCCGGCCATGGCCTGCAATGCCGGGGGAATGGTTCCAGCCAGGCTTCCCGCCAGTTCAACCAGAGCGGCAGCTCGCACGTTCTTGAAGTATCCCATCTTCTGTTGAATAACAGCGATGAGCTTGCGAGGATCGCGAACATCCAGCGGGAGATTGAGCGGCAGGAAGGTAATGCGATTGCCCAGTTCAGTCGGGTCGTCGCCGCCGCGCACGTTGATCGGCACGATGATTCGCAACGAACGGCCTTTCAGCCGGACGTGATGAAGTTCCGCATATCGCCGAAGGGCGGATGTGAGCACGGTGAGAAAGACGTCATTGACCGTGACTCCCAGACTGTTCTTTATGGCCTTGACTTCCGGCATGGCGAAATCAGCCCACGCAATGTGCTGCGGTCCACGGCAGACGCGATTGAAGGGAAGCCTCTCAGCCGGCGTGGCCATCTCCGTCAGCATGTCCACCAACCCCGGGAAGGCGGCGCTGGCGGCGTCGGCAACTCTGGCTGGGTCGGTGCCCGCTCCGTTGGAACCAACTGCACGCTGGGCGGCGCCCAGCACTTCAGACTGCACTTTCAGCAGCCGATCTACCACTGAAGAGTAGGACCGCAGCAGACCGTCGAGAAAAAGCGCCCCAGAATCGCGTGCGGGAGGTGCTTTGAAGGGTTCTGTCCTGGGAGGAGCCGGCGGCACCGACGCATCATTACCAAGCAACACACTCATGAGTCCGACGCCGGCGATGCCGTCCGCCAGGGCGTGGTGCGCACGAATCACAATGCCGGTGCGATTGCCGTCCAACCCATGCAACAGCGTCAGGTCCCACAGCGGCCACTCCCGGTTCATGGTGGCGCTGAGCACCTTGGCGGCAGCAGCCTTGAAGGCGGACTCGGTGCCTCGCCGCAGCTTCACTTCACGAATGTGGTTTCGAATGTCGAACTTAGGATCGAATTCCCATGTGGGCAGTCCGACGTTGAACGGCGGAGGAACAACATGCTGTCGAAAGTGCGGAATCAACGGCAACCGCGACTCAATCCACTCGGTGCATTCCTTCAGCGAGATCACTCCTTCAAAATCGCTGACTGAGGCGATATTGAGCGGCTGACCCTCGCGCTCCAGGTAAAGAAACAGAGAATCTCCCCAGGATAGACTGTCGCCCTGGTGAACATCTGGCATGGTGTCTCCCTTCGACCTCGTCATGGTCGGTCGCGCGTGATTGGTTGGTGAGCGGTGGACGTCCGAGAATCGGACGAGACGGCCTCGGCCAGGCTGCTCAACTCAGCTCAACACAAACACATCATCATAATTCGTTTGATTGCGGCGACGGAGTGTAGAGATGCGTTCAACCGTTCCGATTCCCATTGTGGGAATAATCCGCGACAAAAGTCGCTGAACTGTCCCTCGGTGAACCGGGCTAATCGAGTCGGGCATTTGCTACTGCACGCTGACCGCCGCCGCTTCAGCCTCATCGCTCCAAGTCGTCTCCGACGCTGGCGGAATGTAACTCATGGCGCGCTCCGTCAGAGCGCTAATGGTCAGGCTGGGATTGACGCCGAGGTTTGCGCCCACCACCGAACCATCACAGATGTACATGTTCTTGTAGCCGAAGACGCGATTGCGATAGTCGACAACGCCATGGTCGGGAGAGTCGGCGATGACGCAGCCACCCAGGCAGTGGGCAGTACCGGGAATGTCAAAAAGAATCTCCGGAAGCATGCTCATGGCGGTGCCTCCGGCGGCTTGCGCCATCTTCTTGGCAAACTCGTTCGCCTGAGGGATGAACGTGGGAATCTTCTGTCCGCGGCTGACCAGGGTTTTTCGGAACGGCGAGAACAGAGAGCGCTCCCAGCACATGTCGATGTGCCCCTCGAGCGCTTGCATGCAGAGCAGGATCACAGACTCGCGCGCCCAACCGAAGGGCTTCATGATGCGAAATGTCTTGATGGGATGAAGGACCGAAGAAACCAGCAGGTTTTTCAGCCACAGGCCAACCCGGCCAGGGCCAGGGCGTCCGCCTGTCAGAATCGTGGACCACGCTGACATGGAGTCGGACCCGTTGGGATAGCGGACGGCTTCGATGTGCGTATGTTCGTCGATGTAGATGCCCGAGCCGATCGCGACACCCTTCGAAAGGTCGTCCGTCGTTCCAGGCACGCGCACGCCGATCAGCGACTCGGAATTGGTGCGTACGTATCTTCCAAGCTGGTCGCTGATGTGCGGGAGCGACTGCTTCTCCTTCAGACTGAAAAGCAACTCGGTGGTTCCGAGCGAGGAAGCAGCAAAGACAACGCCGCGGCAGGTAAAGCTTCGCGGATGGCGATTGATCCAGGCGATGGACTTCACGGTCGAAACTCTGTATCCACTTTCGCCGTCGGCTGCGTCATCGAGCGGCTGAACATCCACCACCTTCGTTTCCGGAAATACCTTGGCGCCGTATTTCTCGGCGAGGTACAGGTAATTCATGTCGAGGGTGTTTTTCGCGCCGTGTCGGCAACCCATCATGCATCCGCCGCAACCTTTGCAGGTGGTCCGCTCCGGGCCCTCGCCGTTGAAGTACGGGTCCGGCATCGTGACTCCGCCCAACACTCCCTCTGGCGCCTGGAAGATGGCGACGCTGGTGCGGTAGAAAGTGTCGCCTACCCCGATGGATTCGGCGGTGGATTTCAGCAGGCGGTCGGCTGGCCCGAGGATCTTGTTCACGGTGACGCCGAGCATTTGCGATGCGGTGTCGTAGTGCCGCGGCATCTCCGACTTCCAGTCGTCGAGTCCCTTCCATGATCCGTCATCCCAAACCTTGTCGGGAGGCCGCAGCATCGTGCAGGCATAAGTAATCGATCCACCACCCACTGCGCAGCCGTGCAGAATGGTCACGTGGCGGAAGAAGCGCATATTGAAGAAGCCGCGCATCGCAATGCCCGGCCTCCAGAACCAGCGATGGAATGACCAACTGGTTTTAGGGAGGTTCTCGGGCGTCCAGCGACGGCCCATCTCCATGACGGCGACGCGATAACCTTTTTCCACCAGGCGAAGGGCGGTGATGCTTCCACCGAAGCCAGAACCAATGACGATGAAGTCGAAATCGAAATCGTTATTGACCTGCGACATTAGAAACTCCCCTATTAGACCGGCACAGCTTTTTTCCGTTGTGTCTTTACGGCGGCGGCGAGGACTTCTTGTAGTTGCGGCATGCCGCGCCTCGCATAGCGGATTTTCCCGTCGGGTCCAATCAAGTACACCGTGCGATTTACCATTCCGCCATCGGAGTTGTACAACGCTGCCACTTGCTGGTCGGCGTCCACCAGCAGCGGAAATGGAAATTTGTATCGCTCACGGAATTCGCGATGGCTTTCGGCGCTCTGCGGATTGACTCCAAAGACGACCACGTTCAATCCCCGCGTGTCTGGCCATGCGTCGCGAAATTCGCACAACTGTTTGCGGCAAATCATCGTGTCATCGCCGGGATAGAAGACCAGTACAACGTTTTTGCCGCGCAGGGTGGACAATTTAACTTTCTTGCCCGACTCGGTGTGCAAGAAAAAATCGGGAGCTTTCGAGCCGACAGCCAGCGGATCACGCGGCATCCAGGAAAGCATCAAGGGCCCCATTCTATTCCCATACAACTTGAAACTCGGCTAACCCATCGCTCGGAACCGGTTACGATTCAGATGCGCGCAACCGCCAAACGACCAACTACGAATCACCAGTCGCCAATTACCAGTGACCAATCACTAGCTGTTAATTACTAATTACTAATTACCAATTACTTTTGTTTCGCCGCCGCCTCAGCCTTCCGTATGGCCTTTTCGTGAAGATCGTAAGTCGCCAGCGCCTTGCCAGCTCCTTCACGCGCCATGCTGGTACTCATTTGGCGCTCGCCTTCGGCGAAGGTATCTTCCGCGTCGAGCCGCTGGATCTCGGTTTCCTCGTCCGCATCGAGTATCTTTTGGGCAATGGCAAGGATCTCTGCATCGAAGGACTTGGCATCGTCCTTAGCTTTGGCGCCGCGTTTGCCCTTCGTGGCTTCGCCATTCTGAGTAGCCAGGTGGTTGTAAGCCTTCTTCAGCTCATCACTCCACGTGGCTTTGACTTTGTCCTCGGCTTCATTGAGGGCGGCAGTGGCCTTATCGGCGATAATGCGCACCTTGCGCTTCTCCATGAGCCACTTAAATACGCCCCATTCCCTGCCCGCGGTCATAATTGCGCGGGCTTCCTCAACAGCTTCCAGTTTTTTCATATTCGTAAGCGTCCACTATTTGAAGTCACTTGCTAACGTGACATTGTAGGCCGCAAATTCGAAGTCCTGATGTGACGCGGGAACGCTGTCGCAGTGATTCCCGTTTCGGGAACCGCAGCAAACTCACCACTGAGGCACGGAGACACAGAGGACTGGGATTCAAAACCTCAGTGCCTCTGCGTCTCTGTGGTGGATGCTGATCTTCTCCTTGGTGAGATTAATGTTTATGCCAAGTCCCTGTATGCGACGCTGGTCAAGAACTCCTCAAATTCGCCTTTCGACATGGTGGCAAACAGCTCCGCTGCTCGGTCGAACTTGTTGTCCGCAGGCGTCGCGTCAGCGGAGCGTAACCGCTCCACCACTTCGCGCAGCAACTGATCGAACAACCCGGCGCTTATCACCGGCCCGTCCTCCATGCGCGCGCCATAATGGACCCACTGCCAGACTTGCGAACGGGATATCTCCGCAGTCGCCGCGTCCTCCATCAAGTCATAAATCGGGACGCATCCGTTGCCCCGCAGCCACGATTCCAGGTACTGCAGGCCGATGTCGATGTTGCGGCGCAATCCTGCTTCGGTGATCGCCCCCTTGGGCAGCTCCAGCAAATTGGCCGCCGTGATGGGAGAACGCGGGCTCGCCGGTGGCGCGATCTGGTTTGGAGCCGGCATGTATTCATCGAAAATGGCCTTCGCGACCGGAACCAGGCCGGGGTGCGCGACCCAGGTTCCATCGTGACCGGCGCGGACCTCACGCAGCTTGTCCTGCCGCACCCGCTCCATGGCCTTCTCGTTGGCCTCGGGGTTGTTGCGGATGGGGATCTGCGCCGCCATGCCGCCCATGGCGTGAATGCCGCGGCGATGGCAGGTGTGAATCAGTAGCTCGACATAGGAGCGCAGGAACGGCTGTTCCATGGTGACCACGCCACGATCCGGTAGAACGTGACTTGCGTGATTACGAAACTTCTTGATGAAGCTGAAAATGTAATCCCATCGGCCGCAGTTGAGTCCGGCCGAATGGTCGCGCAGTTCGTAGAGGATCTCATCCATCTCGAACGCTGCCGTGATGGTCTCGATCAGGACGGTCGCGCGGATCGTGCCCCTCGGGATGCCCATGTACTCCTGGGCGAACACGAACACGTCGTTCCACAAGCGGGCTTCCTGGTGGCTCTCCAACTTTGGCAGGTAGAAGTAGGGACCGGTGCCGGATGCGAGTTGCGCCTTGGCGTTGTGAAAGAAGAACAATCCGAAATCAAACAACGAGCCCGAAATCGGAGTGCTGTTGACGACGAAGTGCTTTTCGTTGAGATGCCAGCCGCGGGGCCGCACAAACAGCACCGCAGGATTGGGATTCAGCTTGTACTGTTTGCCTTCGACTGAGCGAAACTCAATGGTGCGCGCTACGGCGTCGCGGAGATTGTGCTGCCCTTCGATGCAGTTGGTCCACGTGGGCGAGTTCGAGTCCTCAAAATCGGCCATGAAGACGCTGGCGCCGGAGTTGAGGGCGTTGATGATCATCTTTCGATCGGGTGGGCCGGTAATTTCCACGCGGCGATCGAGCAAGTCGGGAGGAATCGGGACCACCTTCCAGGAGGCCTCCCGGGTTGGCAGGGAGGCTTCCAGGAATTGGGGCAACTGGCCGGCGTCGAGGCGCGCCTGACGATTTTTTCGTTCCTGCAACAGTGCCTGGCGCACCGGTTCGAAGCGCGTATGCAATGCCAGCAGGAACTCAGTCGCCTGCGGGGTAAGAACGCCGGGTTGGGCATCCGTGTGGGGTCCCGCAATTCGGATCGCTTCAGTCTGAGTAGTCATGCCTTGTCCTTTGAACGAACAGCGAGTCGGCAGTGGTGATTACGCCTCGCCAAGCCGTATCGTCCGGTGCATGCCTCAGTCGTTTGCAGCAGTGCCGGGTAGCGTCGGTTCGAGCAACATGTAGAGGTGCGGCATGGGAGTGCGCTCTGTCGCTTCCCCGTCATTGTAATCCTCGGTGTGCATCTCGAACTGATCCTCTTCCGTGGAATCGGGCATGGCACAGGTGGATATCTGTCCATTGGTAATCGTAGTCGCTACCGCGTCGAAATAGCCGGTGCCGACGAAGCGCTGATGTTTTACCGCCGAATAACCTTGGTTCTCCGCGGTTTCCAGTTCCCGCTGCTGTAGCTGCGAGTAGGCGGTCATGCCGGAGCGCGCATAGCCCCTGGCTAGTTGGTACATTGACAGGTTGAGAGCGTGGAAGCCGGCCAGGGTTACGAACTGGAAGCGATATCCCATGGCCGCCAGATCGCGCTGGAAGCAGGCAATGTCCTCCTCATTCAACTTCGACCTCCAGTGGAACGAGGGCGAGCAATTGTAGGCCAGCAGTTTGCCGGGGAACTGTGCGTGAATCGCGTTGGCGAACTCACGCGCTTCGTTGAGGTTCGGCTCCGAGGTTTCGCACCACAGCAAGTCGGCGTAGGGGGCGTAGGCCAGTCCACGGGCAATTGCTGCCTGCGGACCTCCGCGATAAAGGTAAAAACCGTCGATGGTGCGCTCGCCTGAAATGAACTGACGGTCGCGGGCGTCGTAGTCGCTGGTGATCAGACCGGCCGAATTGGCATCGGTGCGCGCGATGATCACGGTCGGAACGTCCATGGTGTCGGCCGCGAGGCGCGCGGCGATTAGTTTCTGAGTTGCTTCTTCGGTGGGAACCAGCACTTTGCCGCCGAGGTGTCCGCACTTTTTTGCGGAAGACAACTGGTCCTCGAAATGGACCGCGGCGGCTCCTGCTTCGATCATCGCTTTGGTCAACTCGAAGGCGTTGAGGTTTCCGCCGAACCCAGCTTCGGCATCGGCGACGACAGGTAGCATCCAGTCGAAATGGGGACGCCCTTCGCAATGGGAAATCTGGTCGGCGCGCACTAGTGCGTTGTTGATCGACCGCACCACAGCGGGAACGCTGTTGGCGGGATAGAGGCTCTGGTCGGGATACATCTGGCCGCCGAGATTTCCGTCGGCGGCGACCTGCCAGCCGCTGAGATAGATCGCCTTCAATCCGGCTTGCGCCATCTCTACCGCTTGGTTTCCGGTGAGGGCGCCCAGCGCGGCGATGTACGGTTCAGTGCGCAACATTTTCCAAAACTTCTCAGCCCCGGCTCGCGCCAGCGTGTGTTCGATGTGGACCGTGCCACGAAGCCGGTCGACATCGGCGGGGGTGTAGGTGCGGGTAATGCCATTCCAGCGAGGGGAATTCCAGGAGTGCTCTTTAGTGTTCTTGGGTGGTGTCATGTTGATCTCCGTGTTGCCGGGTGTGGAGCGATTACACAACGAGTTAGGGCCCGGCACAAGGGGTAGTAGTCCGAATCGGACTAGTATCCAAATTGGCCTACAGAATCGCAATCCGAATGGAGCTTGTCGCTAAGTAGTTAAAAAACTTATTTATATCGATTTACAAAATCGTCGCGCGTGGCATCGAAGGTGGTATTAGAAGTGCGGCTAGGTCGAATCGGACGACAAAAAGCAGTACAATTGCACCGTGGCCCTGAAATGGCTCTCTCAACTCGATGCCTTTCTTGGTTCCCGGCAGGTGGCGCAGGGATTTGACCATCTGAACCGGCACTCCTGGATGATTACAAGCCTGAGGTCCGGACAGGCGGATGCAAGCGCCGTTGTAGTGCGGCTGGCGCAATGGGTGGACCTGGGCTATCGCGATGCCGCGCTACTCAAATCCCTGGTCGATCTGTTTACGCCTAACTTGCGCGCCAGCCTGCACATACGTGACTTCTTGGAACTGCGCATGGCGGAGGCCTTCTGCGCCATGGACGAGGAAGACATCGACCGTGCCATCGCACTGCTGGATTTTGTGCTGCGCGCGGAGCCCGAACTCGGCGACCGGCGTCTGGCGGCCATCGCCCACTTCTGGAAGGGGCGGTCGCACCGCAAGAAGGGCGAATACGACGAGGCCATAAAGCATGTGGTGCGCGGCCGGGAATTGATGCAGGAGATACACATGCCCAAACTGGCGGCGGTTATCCAGATACAGGAAAGCTGGCTGTTGTTCCAGAAGGGAAAGCCCGGCGAGGCCGTGGAAGTTCTGGACGAAGCCGAAAAGCACTTGGCGGATACCGACGACAACCTGTCGCTGGGCAACATTGAGTCGGCCCGGGGACGCATGGAACAGCAGGCGGGGAAGTACACCGAAGCCCTGGCGCATTTCGATGCCGCTGTCGAGTTGTACGGCCGCAGGGACCCCAACCACCGCAACCTGGCGCGCGCGCTGGTGAATGCCGTCACGGTCAAGCGGTTGATCGCATTGCAACTGCGCAAACGCATTGATGCACGTGCGGAACAGGGCGCCGGGGCCCAGAGGAGCGGCAGCGCGGGCGACATGGCCCGCTACAACCAGATGTGCAGCGAGGCGCTGGCGCAACTCGACCGTGCGGGGGAAATTTACGTGCGCCAGCAGTACTACGGGGGCATTGCCGCGGTGCTGGTGAGCAGCGGGTACCTGCACCTCGACGGCGGCAACATAGAGCTGGGTGCGCGCGAGGGGCAGAAGGCATACGAACTGGCGCACGACAAGAACGACCACATCCACATGGCGCGGGCGCGGACGCTGCAGTGCATGGTGGAGAACACGCGGGTGGACGAGCAACTGGGCGAGGACGCGGACGTGGCGGTATGCGCCAGCCAGGCACGGCAGTTTGCCGAAGAGGCCATCCACTGGGCGGAACTGACGCAGAACCGACGGCTGATTGCCGAGGCCTACGTGGCGCGGGGCATGGTGTACGGCAACGACTTCTTCCTGGACTGGGAGGGAGCCAAGCGCTGTGTCGATCAGGCGGTGGCGCTGATTGGGCCGGAAGAACGTGACCATTTGTGGGAAGACCTGATGGCGCTGAAGGCGCGTATTCTTCGAGCATCGAGCATCGACGAAACGCTGCGAGCCTGGTCCGAGGGAATACTGGGGGAGAAGACATTTCAGCAAATCACGGAAGAGTTCGCTGAAATCGTGATTCCGAAAGTTTGGCAGCGCGAAGGGAAGAAAGTATCGCGGGTGTCGAGCCGGCTGGCCATATCGCCGAAGAAAGTCAGGCGGATTCTGCGAAATGTAGGGTTGGTGAAGTAAGGGGTGAATTGGATTTCACCGCGGAAACACGGAGAACGCGGAGAATTCCAGTCAGAGTCATCCCGCACAACGCTGCGCGAGTTGTGGAACGGAGCAAACGGCATCCATATTCGTCCCAGGCTGCGGGGCGCGCGTCATTTTCTGCCGTAGAAGACGTTGAGCATCAGGCCTAGCTGGTTGTACTGCTGGTTAGGGCTCTTGCCGGTGTTGTTCTGGTGCTCGTAGTAAGGGTTGAATTCAAAGTGCTTGCCAATGGGAAATAAACATCCAGCATAGATCGCGGTGTCGCTCCATTTACCGTACTGGCTCTCGTAAAAGAATTCGGCGCTGGCGTACAGCGAGGGGTGATAGGAACCAAGCTTAAGGGTCCTTTCGAGTTGGGCGCGATTGCGATAACGCCAGGTGAAGCTGCCGCCCTTCCAATCCAAGTCCGCACGGTTACGATCCGACAGCAGTAACCCGATCTTCTGGATGGGATAGTTCAACGTGAACAACGGTTCCATGCGGTTGGTCGGGGGGCTGCCGGGTGAGGGCAGATAACGGTATCCGACGGAAATTACGAGCATTCGAGATTTCGAGTCGTCCAAATCGAATACCGTGACATTCGCAAATTTGAGCGGCGATTTTACGTAGAGATCGAGGCTAGGACCGATCTCGGCTGTGACTGGATCGCCCGCTTCATTTGTTTCCTTCGCTTGAAACCAGATGCGAACCGGCGAAGTTGTCTTGTAGTACGCGTCGATCTCGGGCAGCAATTGGTCAGTTTGAGCGGCGGAGTAAGAACTGAGCCCAAATAACAGCAACGTGCCCAGCAAACAGCATTTTCCGAAGTGGTCCGAGAGGCGCATACAGTACGATGAGGCAAACCAAATCCTACACCACGCCCCGGAGGCACTTACGTCCGGCGGCCCGTGGAATTCGATATGAGGCAGGTCCGGCATGAACATCCGAACCGTAGTCATCAGTTGCCTACTGCTAGCTGCGCCCTTGCTGGCAAGGGACAGCACCGACGTCATCGTCATGAAGAACGGCGATCACCTTACCGGCGAGATCAAAGGCATGTCGCAGGGCGTGCTTTACATCAGCATGAATTACATTCTCGGCACCAGCGATGTGCAATGGTCGAAGGTGGACCACATCGAGAGCAAGCAACTGTTCCTGGTGAAGACGGAAGACGGCTCGGTGTACACGGGGACGCTGGCGACCGCCGAGAGCGCGGGAGGACGGCCGATGACGATTGAGGTGGTGGAGTCTTCCAGCAAGCAAACGCCGCTGGAACGGCCTACGGTGGTGGAGATGGACCAGACATCAGAGCATTTCTGGCAACGATTTAATGGCGAGATCAATACCGGCATTACCTACACCAAAGGCAATCAATCGACCCAATACAACCTGAGCTCGGACGTGGCGTATCCGCGCGAACGCTGGTCGGCGACTGCGTCGTATAACTCAACACTGTCGAGTAGCACAGGAAATACGGCTACAACGCGCAACCAATTGAACGTGGGGGCGCAACGCCTGCTGCGCTGGAACAATTGGTTTTACGCAGGAGAAGGCGGGCTGCTGCAAAGTTCCGAACAGGGCATTAACCATCAGGGAAACATAGGCGGAGGTATTGGACGGTACTTTCTGAATAGCAACCGTACGAAAATCTACTTGCTGGGCGGCTTCGCGTGGCAGCAAACGACTTATGCGCCGTCTGTCTTCGTCAGCGGCGCCCAGAACGTGGCGACCGGATTATTGTCGGGTGGCCTGAAGTTTTATCGTTTCAACAAGACCACCATCGAGTTTACGGGAAGCGTTTTTCCCGCAATCTCCCAACCCGGACGCGTCTACACCAACGTGAACGCGTCGTATTACATCAAGCTTTCGGGTAGTTTGTCGTGGAATGTGTCGTTTTATGGCAACTGGGACAACCAGCCGCCACCGACATTTTCCGGCAGCGACTACGGCACCAGTTCGGGACTGAGCATAACGTTCGGAAATAGGTAGCGCTGTTATCCGGACTCAGTGATGAGTTTGCAGTGGCAGGTTGCCCGTCCGGCTCTAGTATGATTTGCTTTCGAAAAATGGCGCCTGGAATGGTTGTCGGAGCCGGATCCGATTTCCGGGGCTATCAGGGCTGGAAAGAGGCTTCATGCATTCATCGCCGCAGTATTTTCCACAGTGCAGACTTCTTCTATTCACTCTTATCGCGGCTTTCCTGTTTTCTGGCGTCGTTGCCACGAACGCACAAATCGTGGCCACCAACGATCCCCCTGTCTATGGCCCGTACAACGTAGTGAGCTTGCAGGGGGGCGACGGTGTGCACAAGAACATGGTCGCGAAGGACACAGTACTCCGCGCCGATTCGCCGTGGACTATCTACGGCTGGGTGCAAACAGACGCGCCGATCACCTCGCCAGTCCTGGTTGCCGGCATCGGAGACGTCGCAGCGGAGTATTCGCGCTATCTCGGACTCGACTCCGGCAAGCTGATGTTATGGATGGGCGCCGATAACAGCTTCACTGTGTCTGCGACTGTCACGCCGGGCAAGTGGACGTTTCTCGCCGCGACTTTTGACGGATCGGCCTTCCGCCTTTACAGCGACGGAGTGAAGGCGGGTGAGGGAAGCCTCGCCTTGGGCACAGTGGCTCCAGTGTTGCAGATCGCGCCGCCGCTGATCCCCTGGCCGAACGGGCAGCATTTTGGAGGCAGGATCGCCGGCTTCACGCTCACGCGACAAGCCCTCACCGGCGACGAAATCAAACGGTTGTCCTCGCAACCGCCGGACTTCTCATTGCTCGCGTATGAAGAGGGCGCGAAACCCTGGAGAGTGCAGACGCGGGCGCAAGCCGGCTATCGCGCGCCGCAGGATCCCGCGACGTACCCCAAGAGTCGGGCACCTGTCCCATCTCCGGCTGCGAAGCCGATCGCTACCGGACACCCTGGGTTACAGGCCGACGGCGACAACCAATGGACCATTGCAGGTGGTTGGCAAATGGCCGCAGCTCCGAAGGTCAAAGCCAGCGGGCAAGACATTGCGAAAGCCGGATTCGATAGCAAAGAGTGGCTGACAGCGACCGTTCCGGGAACTGCGCTGACCACGATGATCGATCGCGGCATCTACCCCGACCCGGATTACGGGCTGAACAACCTGGTGATCCCAGAGAGCCTCAACAAACAGGATTACTGGTATCGCAACGAATTCAAGGCACCGAAGACGCCATCCGCACGGCGGCTTACCCTGACGTTCCAGGGGATCAACTACGCCGCTGAAGTTTGGCTGAACGGTCAATCGCTGGGAACGATCAAAGGAGCGTTTATTCGCGGCGTGTTCGATGTGACT
This sequence comes from Terriglobales bacterium, assembly GCA_036512955.1. GTDB lineage: Bacteria > Acidobacteriota > Terriglobia > Terriglobales > Acidobacteriaceae > DASRAA01. The sequence goes on along the minus strand of DATBZX010000288.1, from coordinate 7,381 downwards.
GACATCGCGAAGTCCGGACAAACGAATGTCCTTGCAGTGCGGGTCTCGCCGCCACCGCATCCGGGGATTCCACATGAACAGTCCATACTCGGCGGCCCGGGCGAGAACGGTGGGATGATGTGTCTCGACGGCCCCACATTCGTTGCGACCGAGGGATGGGACTGGATCCCAGCGATTCGCGACCGCGACACCGGTATCTGGCAACCCGTCACTTTGACGGCTACGGGAGTGGTCAAGATTGGTGACCCGCAAGTTGTGACCAAGCTTCCGCTACCGGATACAAGCCATGCCGATGTTGAAATCACGGTGCCGTTGGAGAACCTGTCGGACAAACCGGTTCGCGGAACAATCCGAGCGACGATTGAACAAACGGTCGTCACGAAAGAAATCAGTGTGCCTTCGGGCAAGAGTTCGGTGAAACTTGCGCCGGCAGAGTTCGCGCAACTGACGTTGCAGAATCCACGGCTGTGGTGGCCGAATGGGTACGGCAAGCCCGACTTATATCAGTTGAAACTGGATTTCACTGAGGGCGGGAAGGAATCCGATTCGAAGCAGGTCCGGTTTGGCGTGCGGGAAGTTACCTATGAGCTGAGCCTGCTCGACAGCAAAGGGCAACTACGCCGGCTTGAGGTCTCGCCAACGGCGGCGCGCGCAAGGGGCGAGCGGGTGGTGGACGTAACGCACGAAGGCATGCGGCAGATACCGGCGGCCGATCCGATTCCTCCCGATCTACCGAAGGAGTGGCGCGAGTATTGGAATTCGTGGGTTGCTTCGCTGCCTCCCGGCGCAGAGTCGTCACCCGCGGTGCGCGAGGTTGAAGATACGAAAGCTGCGCCCTACCTCGTTCTCAAGGTCAATGGCGTGCGGATCGCCGCTCGCGGTGGAAATTGGGGCATGGACGACTCGCGCAAGCGAGTGTCGCGCGAGAAACTGGAGCCGTACTTCCGGCTGCATCGCGATGCTAACGTCAACATCATTCGCAATTGGGTGGGGCAGAACACCGAGGAAGTCTTCTACGACCTGGCCGACGAATACGGGCTGATGGTGTGGAACGACTTCTGGGCCTCGACGGAAGACTATAACGTCGAGCCACTGGATATCCCGTTGTTTCTCGACAATGCGCGCGACGCCATCCTGCACTTCCGCAATCATCCTTCGATTGTGATGTGGTGCGGGCGCAATGAGGGCGTACCGTCACCGATCTTGAACCAGGGTCTCATCGACCTGATCAGTACGTTGGACGGAACTCGCTACTATTCGCCAAGTTCAAACCAGATCAACCTGCAGCAAAGCGGACCGTATCGTTACCAGGAGCCGTCGATGTACTACACCGTCCTGAACCATGGATTCTCGGTTGAGACGGGAGTCCCTTCGCTCTCTACGCAGGAGTCGTTAGCCTACTGGATTCCCAAAGCCGATCAGTGGCCGATCAGCGACGCGTGGGCATACCACGACTGGCATCAGAGCGGAAACGGCATAATCGAGCCGTTCATGTTGGAACTGGAGGCCGAGTTTGGCGCCGGAACCAGTTTGGAAGACTTCGAGCGCAAGGCGCAGATGCTGAACTACGTCGAACATCGAGCCATCTTCGAAGGCATGAACGCGCATCTTTGGGCACCAAATAGCGGCCGTATGTTGTGGATGACGCAGCCCGCGTGGCCCAGCAACATGTGGCAGATCCTGAGTTCCGATTACGACACGCAGGCTTCGTTCTATGGGGTCAAGAAGGCCTGCGAACCTATGCATGTGCAACTCGACCTGTCGGACTACAGCGTAGCCGTGGTGAATACCACGACCGCTCCCAACGCCGGTGTCACGATCACGGCAAACGTGTATTCACTCGACAACAAACCGCTGCTGCATCACGAAGAACGCAAGGATGCGGCTGCGAATTCAGTGACCCCCGGCTTCAAGCTCGATCTGCTGCTGCTGCTGACGACAGATGTCGTGTTGGTGAAGTTGGAACTACGAAACACCACGGGCCAATTACTCTCCGACAATCTGTACTGGCTGGGCGCCAAGAGTGCGGCGTACCGGCAACTCAATCACCTGCCAGCGGCGACCGTGACGGCGTCAGCGACGTGGACTCGAAGCGGCGCTACGAACAACCTCCATGTCCAATTGCAAAACAAGGGGACTGCCGCCGCATTGGCGAACAAGCTGACGTTGGTGAATGCATCCGATAAGTCGCGTATTCTTCCGGCCTACTACGGTGACAACTATTTTTCGTTGCTACCGGGTGAGAGCAAGGACATCGACATCGAATATCCAGCTTCGGCGGCAAAAGGCGAGCCGCAAGTGAATCTCAGAGGATGGAACCTGGCGGCGACGGTGGTACAGGTTACGGAGAGCAAGTAACGACGTGCGGGATGACGCTCGAGTCATGGCGAGTTCAGTACTGACGGGGTCGCGGCGTGGGTTATGCGATCATCCTGCGCCCGCATTCATCTTCTTGTCTATCGAAGGCCGCGGTCATATCCGAATGGGAAATATCGAGTGTGGCGCAGAGTTTGGTGAGGACGACAAGTGCCCACACTTGTTCCGAAAGGTCGAGCAGCAAAAGGCTCCGATTCGTTTCTCTGGCCCAAGTCTGTAGTTCCACCAGCAAACCCAAGCCGGCGGCATCGATCGAGTACACCCGAGCGAGGTTAATCCGAACGCACGCTTCCGGCCTGGACTGAACCATGGTGCGCAGCATCTCACATTCGACTCCGAAGACCAGTCGGCCCGAGCAGTTCAGCGTTGCCACACCATTCCACGACTGGATGTCGATTCTCATCATGTCCTTCATCTCAATTCAAGATCACGCGTGTTTCGGGCACGTGAGTCCGGTTATGAATCCTTCGTTGGTTAGGTAGCGTTGCCCGCATCTGGACCGAAGATGCACGACATTGTTTGCGGACACATCAATGGCCGGCTAATTAATAGACGTAATCAAGTCGATACCGGCTCCTAGGCTTAGTGGAATTCATCACTTTTTAACCTGAATTTTGCATTTCCTTGAGGCAACATGTGACCGGCGCACACATAATGCAGGGGTGCCAGTACATCGCGATCCCAGTCCGGGCTTCGATCTGGCATTGGATGATCCTGAGGACTACGCCGCCAGCACGCTGTCACATGGTCGCGGCCTCTGCCTGATTCGCAGCCTGATGACTGAGGTCAGCTTCGCGCGTGGGGGAACGGAACTCCGGATGCGCAAGCGAGTCTCGGCTCGCTGACCCTGAAGTTGTAGGCGTGGCCGACAATTTCCTGTTTAGGGAATTGCATCAAATTGGCTGCACTATCGTGGAATTGCCTTTTGAAATGGCCCTTTTTTGCACTCCAGACATTCGATAAATTCCGTCAATATCGCTCATTAACGCTTTTAATTGGCGGTGCGAATTGCTCAAGCTATACCCTCGTAAGTGATCGCCAGCAAAACCAACTTCACTGTGGCGGTTCCTAATCCCCATCCTGAGGAGATTCATGTTCAACGAATTGCGTAATTTCCTGGCACTTCCGTACGACCAACTGGAGGAGCTGAATCTACAGGCCAAGGATCAGCGCCTGAAGCGCGTGGCCCTCCACAAAATTCAGGAAGAGCGCCTGAAATATCTCACCGATGAAAAGCGCATCAAGGCGGTGACGGTGCTGTTCAGCGATCTCGAAGGCCGCCTGCACATGCTCGACTATGACAAGAAATTCCTGATCAAGAGCTGGGACAACATGACCTTCGACGGCTCTTCGATTCGCGGCTTTACGGCGCAACGCGAGAGCGATTTGCGCCTGGGCATCGACTGGAGCGCCTTCTACTGGGGCCCGGCGGATGTGTTTGGACCGGGGAAGATCCTCGTGTTCGGCGACGTCATCGATAAGGGTGGAACTCCTTATGCGGCCGATATTCGTGGCGTGCTGAAGTCGTTTGCCGCGGACTTGTACAAGAATGAAGGCTATACACTCAACGCCGCCAACGAAATTGAAGGCTTCCTGTTCGCCGGAAAGGACGCCGAGCGTCATTACAACGAGACTGGCAAGTTCGAATACGTGAATACCGGCGGCTACTACCACTCGCTGCCCGGCGATCCACTGCGCACTTTCATCGATACGACGGCGGAAGTGCAGCGGGCCATGGGCTTCCAGAATGAGAAGGACCACCCTGAAGTCGCGCCTTCGCAGTTTGAGATCAACTATGGATACGGCGAGGTTGCCGCGGCTGCCGACCAGATCCAGCTTTACAAGTTGATCTGCCGTCAGGTGGCCACCAATATGGGCTTGACCGCATCATTCCTTCCCAAGCCTGTCGTGGGTGTCAACGGCAGCGGCATGCACACCAACGTGTCTATCAACAAGGGTGGCAAGAACCTGTTCTGGGACCCCAAGGGCGAAGAGAAACTTAGCAAGATGGGATGGCAGTTCGTCGACCGTTTCCTGACTCATGGCAACGATACCTGCCTGGCGTTCAATTCCAGCGTCAACGCGTTCCGTCGTCTCGATCCGCACTTCGAAGCACCGAACCAGATCAAAGCTTCGGCGGTGGATCGCGGTTCGATGATCCGCATTCCGATCGGTAACGAAAAGAGCATGCGTGTGGAAGTTCGTTCGGTTGCTCCCGATGCGAACCCCTACCTCGTCATGCTCACGGTGTTCAAGACGGGGCTGTTCGGCGAAACTGCGAAGATCAAGAACCTTCGCCAGGCCGAGCGGTATCTGCCTGACAACATCTACGATGCGATGGAGAACTGGCGCAAGTCGGAATGGACTACGAAGCTTCTCGGTGCTGATGTGAAGGCCCGCTATGCTGATCTGAAACAGGCTTCCGCCGACCGGTGCGCGCGCCTGCTGGGAACCTTCGTCAAGGCCCCCGAGGTGCAGTACCATCACGACGTTTACAACCAGTACCTCTGGAACCAGTTCTAGAGACTTGCCGGAATCGGCAGTTGAAGAATGCAAGCGCTCCGGGCGATCCGGGGCGTTTGCCTTTCACGGACGACAATCACGATTGGGAGGCGTTAACGGCCCAGCAATCGCGGAGTTACACTGTTCATCAGACAAGTAGAACCAGTTGAATTACGGCGAAATCATCGGGTCTGCGGGCCGACATCGGTTATCATAAAAATTCACCTAAATCAGATGTGGGAAGGCATTTCGTTAGCATGAGAATCCTGCTCGGTCTGGCCCGCGGGCTCGCATTCCTATACTTAATGTGGTGTGCCGCGCTGGCGCTGGGTTGCGACCAATTGCCTGAGGGCCACTCGCTCTGGGTTCGGCTGGCCAATCCTGTTTCCACCTACTCGGCGCAAGTGGGAGATCCGGTTCATGCGGTCCTGACGCAGGATGTTGTTTGTGGCTCCGACGTTTTACTGCCGATGGGTACCACCATCGACGGCGTGGTTCGCAGCAAACGCAAGGTTGGGTGGGGCATACGTCACGAAACCGCTGCGCTCGAACTCGAATTCAATCAGGCGGTCCTGGCAAACGGTGCAACCGTCGAGATGTCGGCTCGCGTCGAGGAAGTGGAAAACGCTCGCGAGCACGTTAAGAACGGCGTCATTCACGGCGTTCTTAGCAGCGATACATTTCAGGGCAGAGTCAACAGCCGCCTGATTCATCTTCCTACATGGAATCCCTACTCGGATCTTGGGCTGATTATTTACAAGGCGACGTTTCCGATTTTTCCCGAGCCGGAGATTTACTACCCTGCCGGGACCGACATGCGCCTCAAGATGCAGGCTGCCGTTTCCGCATTTCCCATCATGACAAACCCGGTGCAGGAAGGCGACCTGCAAGGTTCGCCACAACTTGATGCCTGGATCCAGAAGATGCCTCAGCGCTCGACGACCACCCAATACGTGGACGCCGACTTGTTCAACCTGGTGTTTCTGGGATCGCGCGAGCAAGTACAGGCAGCGTTTCGCGAGGCGGGATGGCACAATAGCGATCCGGTATCGAAACACTCGTTCGAGCACAATCTCTATGCCTTGCTGAACAACAGCGGTTATGCGCTACAGCCGATGAAGACCTTTCTGCTGGAAGGTAAGCCTGAAGACATGAACTGGCAGAAAGGGCTGAACAGTTACGGCCGTCGCGACCATCTGCGCATTTGGCAGTGGAGCGGAGAAGAGAATTCTGACACCGTCTGGCTAAGTTCCTCGACCCACGACACCAGCGCCATCCTGTCCGTGAAATACCGCGGTTTTGTGCACCACATCTCTCCCAATATCGACGATGAGCGCAGCAAGGTGATTCGAGACCTGAACTTCGCTGGGTGTGTCAGTTCTGTCAGCTATGTCGCGCGGCCGGGTATTTCCACCATCACGCAAAATGCGACAGGAGACGCCGTCCGCACCGATGGCTCAATTGCGGTTGTCCAGTTGAAGGACTGCGAGCCTGCCAATCACGAGCTCAATGCGAACTCAAACGGCGGCAAGTTCAGGCCGGGGAACCACGCATTCCGCTACGTGCGACGGGAAATCCTCACCTTCCGCAACGACATCTGGCGTGCCAACATCATTTATGGCATGTATGACGTCGGACGGATGGCGATCACGGCAATGCGGCGCCAGCCAACGCCTCCGCTTGAAGAGGAGCCAAGGCCATCCATCGTAGCGGCAGTGCCCGTCGGTGTTGCGATTTCCGGCGTACAGTGAACTCTGCCGCGTAATTTAAGAGCGTCGGACGCAGGCGTCAACTGACAACCAGGCCCAAGGCCAGGGACGTTGGCGACCGAGTGTCACACGTGACTGCTTCCTTTGATAGGCTGAGTGCGTCGCATGGCATCCTCTGGCATCAGCCTCTCCAACTATCTCCGACTGGTGCGCGGAAACCCCAACTTCCGCAGGCTTTGGATCGCCCAGATCGTCAGCGAAAACGGGGACTGGTTCTACACGCTTGCCATCTACAGTCTGCTGCTCGACCTGACCGGCAAAGCTTCTTCGGTTGCACTTGCACTGGTGCTACAGGTGCTCCCGCACACGCTGTTGGGGCCGCTTGCTGGGATGGTCAACGACCGCTTCAGCCGCCGAAAAATCATGATTGCCACCGACCTGCTGCGCATGGTGGTCGTGGCCTGCATGCTGCTGGTGCGCTCGCGTGGCTCGGTGTGGGTGATTTATCCCTTGCTGTTTCTGGAAACCGTCATGGTGGCGTTTTTCGAACCGGCCCGGAACGCGGTCATTCCCAACATCGTGGCAGAAGGCGACGTGATCGTTGCCAATACACTTTCTTCCGCCACGTGGTCGTTTGATTTGGCAATTGGATCGGTGCTGGGTGGAATTGTCGCGGCCGGGTTGGGGCGAGATGCGGTCTTCGTGCTGAACGCGTTGTCGTTTGCAGTCTCGGCATTGATGATCAGCCGGATGCACTTTGCCGAATCCCATGCCGACGAAATGAACCGTCATCC
>DATBZX010000287.1:0-11085 GCA_036512955.1 Terriglobales bacterium | reverse complement strand
CACTTAATTTGCTCAACCACACCCACCGAAGCGGTGCAGCTAGCGGACAGACCATGCGAATCGGTCGCGGTGACCGTCACATTGACCGTCGAACCAGGCAGACCCGTGGTGTCGAGAGTCGCTGAGGTGCCGTTGCCAGTGATCTTGCCAGCTGAAGTGGTGTAAGCATAGCTGGTGATCGACGCGCCATCCGGGCTGGTTGCACTCGCCGTGATTGTGGATGTCTCACCCGACTTCACAGTTGTCGCGCTCGCCGAGCAGGTTACGGACGGCGGATTGAACGGCTTCACCGTGAAACTTGTCGAGCAACTCGCCGAATTGTTCTTCTTCTCTTTGGCATCGGAAAGGGTCGCGTTCGCGGTATAACTTCCAGCTGCCAACCCCGTCGTATCGATGCTAGAGCTGGCGGTGCTCGGGCTGGCAAGCTTGCCACCCGTAGCCGTCCAGGCATACGTCACGGTGTGTTTGGGGATGAAGTTTGTACCGGTCGCTGATACCGTTACGGGCTCGCCGGCAAAAACGGGCGTTGTCGGTGTGGCCGTGCAAGCTGCTGACACGGGAGCGGTGTAATAGTTGCCGAGGTTGAACACCACACCAGCCGATAAGCGGACACTGTTCCAGTTATGGGTCTGATAGGTGAAAAACGCCGGATTATAGTAGGTGTAGAGGTAATCTGCCTGCGCGATGCGAAGGTCGATCAAGTGTGTCAGGGTCAGGTCGAAACCGCCGCCCGCACCAACCACCGGACGCCACTGTGCGTCCAGGCCTGCCGGGCTGATATGCGACGCTCCGGCCAATACCCGCACGAACGGTGAGAACTGATCATTGTGCCATTTGTACTGCAATCCTGCCAACCCAAAGCCGACGTTGGAATACGTGCTGTTGTAGTGGCCACTGCCATCAATCACCACGCCCAAGTTACGTGCGTTGGGGAAATAGAATGTGCTGGAAGCATCCCAGCCGTGAGCGATGTCGGGGACCTTGCCCCAGTCAACGTAGCCGTTCGGGTGGTACCACGAATAGCCACCGAACACTTCCGCTCTCGGCTGCAAAGTCATTTGCGCTGCGGCAAACGAGCTCAATAAACACACCGCAAACGCAAGCGCGATCGATGTCGCTACAAGTCGCTTCGGAACTCCATCACAAAAAGCCATTCTTAATCCTCCGGAACTCTAGCAGTACCGTAGCAAAGTGGCCCACTCGGGTTCAGTATTGAACTTAACCAGGTACAAATTAAAAATCTAACAACCATGTAACAGTTCCCGATTGTACAGCAACCGGCGACATAAACAAAACTACTGTTTCCTGATGTTTACTGACTTTATAACCAGTCCTTCGGAACTGTTCACACAAGATCAGTTGCACCTCGCCATCACGTCCCACGGTTCTCTCGCGGAACGAACGCCCCGACGTAAGGCTGAGCTGCATCTACTTGTATCGTACAACACACACAGGCGGCGCAGTAAAGGAAATTCTCAAGAAAAATTTTCTGGTACGGCCGGGTATTTTTGCTGGCTGACCGCGATGCCGCGCTCAAATTAATCCGTATCGAGACGGGACTTCGGGCTTTTTACCAGTACTCCTCGCCCCCTGCCTCCACCGGCGCGACTTTCACCCAACAGGAAGCGAAAGTGTTACCTTTACAGAAAGCTACCTGGTCGCCCTCCTTCTTTCCGGAGTGTAGGGCAGGAAACTTTCGAGAAATTGTCGGGCCACGCCCTTAATAAGGCTTCTAAAGTTGTTTCGAGGGTGTCCCGCCAGGGACTCTACGTCCCAGAGGCTGCGGTTTGGCATGATTCAGGAAAAGGTACTAATCGTCGAGGACGAGGAGAATGAGCGGACCGGACTCGCCGAGTTGATTCGGGCGTGGGGCTATGAGACCGACACTGCTGACGACGGCGTCGAGGGCTTAGCGAAAGTAAAATCCTGGGGGCCGGCAATTGTGGTCACAGACCTGAAGATGCCCCGCATGGATGGGTTGGAGCTGCTGGAACAACTCGCAGCCGCCCCTGAGCAGGTTGCGATCGTTCTTCTCACTGGAATGGGAAAAGTCGACGCCGCCGTTACTGCCATGAAGCGAGGGGCCTTCGACTTCATCGAAAAGCCGGTCAATCCCACGCGGCTGCGCAATGTCTTGCAGAACGCTACGCGCATCCGTGGCGCCGAGCGTGAGCTAGAGGCCAACCGCCGCAGGCTGCGCGACGTTGGAGTGCTGGGATCGCTGGTCGGACCCTCCAAGAAAATGCAGGAGATCTTCCGTCTGGTTGAGATGGTGGCTCCCAGCACGGCATCGGTCTTGATTACGGGAGAGAGTGGAACCGGCAAGGAACTTCTCGCGCGCACCATTCACTCACTCAGCCCTCGCAAGGTGAAGCCCTTCGTGGCCATTAACTGCGCCGCCATTCCAGAGACGCTGATCGAAAGCGAGATCTTCGGCCACGAGAAAGGCGCATTTACCGGCGCCGTGGATCGCCGTACCGGCTGCTTCGAACTGGCTGAGGGAGGCACCCTGCTGCTCGATGAGATCGGCGAGATGCCCATCGCTACGCAGGCGAAACTGCTTCGTGTACTGGAAGACCGCAAGCTGCGCCGTCTCGGTAGCAAGGGTGAAACGTCCGTGGATGTCCGCGTCCTCGCCGCCACCAATAAGCCTCCCGAGGAGGCCGTGGCGCGCGGCGAATTACGCAATGATCTTTACTACCGACTGAATGTATTCAACATTCATATGCCGCCCCTGCGCGAGCACATGGAGGACGTTTCCGAGTTGGTCAACGCCCTGCTCGCCGACATGAACGAAAAACATAATCGCAAAGTCGTTGGCGTAAGCGAGTCCGTCCGGAACGCTTTTCAAGCCCACCTCTGGCCCGGCAATGTTCGTGAGTTGCGCAACACCCTGGAGCGCGCTGTAATTCTCTGCGACAGCCCCATGATCGAACCCAAACACCTTCCGTCTGGATTCGGAAAGGCCTTCGTCCGCGCGCCTGTCCATGATGCCAATTCAGTTCATCTCGGAGTCGGTACGACGGTCGGCGAGGGTGAGCGGTTATTGATCCTGAAAACCCTCGAGGCAACCCACAACAATAAGACTCGGGCAGCAGAGATACTCGGCATCAGCCTCAAGACGCTGCATAACAAGTTGAAGGAATACGGCCAACAGGGCTCCGTCAGTCACGGCGAAATAGATTCAGCAGCCAGCTAAGCACGTCGCCGCGCTTGGCGAACTGCCCGTACCGCTTGTACAATATGTTCTTGCCTAACTGACGAGTTCTGTCACTCACTCGTTCGTTTCCCGCGCCGAAGTGGCGGAATTGGCAGACGCGCATGGTTCAGGTCCATGTACCCGCAAGGGTGTGGGGGTTCGAGTCCCTTCTTCGGCACCAGCACTTTTAGCGATTAAAGCCAGGCACCGCGCCTGGCTTTTCGTGTCTTGGCGCCAGCCAACCTCAGGTCAGGCTGCGCCGTGTCCGACGCCCGCCGTTGACGCATATTCTGCAGCGCTTCTCACCGGCAAGTACTGAATCGCCAAGAGCGTTTCGTCGTCGGTGCGCTCGTGCCCGTTCCGGAATACGTCGACGTGTTCGCGACAAGCCTGGACCAGCAAGTTCGGGCATACTCGCGGTTGTCCCTCGACCAGGGACCGCATGGCCTGAATTCCATATTCCTCGCCCGCATGATTTTGCGCTTCGGAGATGCCGTCGGTGTAGAGCACCAGCGTGTCGCCCGGTTCCAGGCGCGCCTTCGAAGCCGTGAACTGCTGATCGCAAAACATTCCAAATGGAAGGTCCGTGCTCTCGAAGACCCTCGTTCCCCGTTCACCCGCCAACAGCACTGGCAAATGGCCGGCATTCACGATTTCCATCTCGCCGCTGGCCGTCACTCGTCCCGCTACCAGTGTGGCGTACTGCGTGGGCAGAGTGCTGTCGCAGAACAACCGACTCGCCTGCGCCAGCATTTTCTCCATGCTCAGCCCCAGTGGAATCAGCGCACGAAACACGGCCCGCAGGTTTGTCGACAACAGCGCCGCGGCAATTCCTTTCCCCGACACGTCGGCGATCAGGAAGTACAACCCCCCGTCACCCGAACCAATCAGGTCACAGTAGTCCCCGCTGACCACGCCCGCAGGGCGGTAATGGTACGCAATATCCCATCCCGCAATTTCCACGTCGGGGGGAGGCAGCAACCCGCGTTGAATCTGCGCCGCCAGTTCCAGATCATGCTCCAGCGACCGCTGTTGCGCGGGAGACAGGCAACCCAGGCAAACCGAAACCGTTGGGTCGTTCAGCAGCCGGCCGGCTTCGATGGTGTCATGGCACACTTCGCACAGCCCGAACTTGCCAACGTTCATGCGCTCCAGCGCATGATCAACTTCGTCCAACAGGTGCTGCATCTGCGCTGACTCGTTCCTGGAAAGCACGTCTTCCAGGCGTGCGCGCCGATCCAGTAACTGTTCCCGGACTTTGCCGACGAAAGGAGTTTCTGCAATTGCCATGGCTAACCACCTTAATTGAGTTAGAGGGTTAATTCTGTTCCAGGATGCAAATTCATTTAGCCTTTTTTCATACCTGAACATGCGAATGTGCAGCCATCTGAACTTTAGCGGTTCCCGGTTCCCAGTGCCTTCCGTTTCTTGCTTTGAAAGGCAAATAGTTCCGCCACTTGAAGCAAGTCGGGCCCCAACGGACACCACTTTCGGGCTCATCGTATCCTTGGTTCGTGATATTCCCACCACCACCGTTGCACATCGAACCACCTCGTCGAAATCTGTGGCGCTTCATTGTCTCTCTGCTATTGCTCAACATTTTGGTGATCGCCAGCCTGGGCGCTTGGTGGTACCGCTACACCGGCACGCCGGAATACTCGCTCTCGCGACTTGGCCATGCGGTCCGGGCGAAGAACTATGGCGAGGCCAGTAAGTACGTAGATGAAGAGCGCATCGCCAACGCGATCAGCCAGTCGCTGACGGATGTGCTTCTGGCCAAGTACACCCAGAAGTTCAAAGACGATCCGCTGCCCTTCACCGACACGCGCATCGAGTTGTTGCACAAAATGGCTCCGCGCTTCCATGACTGGTCATTGCTCGGAATTCGCAATGCCATCCGCTTGCTTCTTAGCGGCACCGGCCTGCTCACAGGGTCGACCGGGTTCAAGGTGCTCGATGAGCATAACTTTTCCGGCCTACATCCGGTGCGCTCAACAGTGAACGGTGATGTCGCCGATGTCGTCATCGTCGGCTTGCCGCAGCCCAACCCGTTCGACCTCAATGAGATCCACGTACGCATGCTGCGCATTCCTAATTCGCGGCAATGGCGCATCGAAGAAATTCCTGATGCCACGCCAATTTTCGCGCGCTATTTCAACGCTCCCATGCCTCCGGTGCAACCATGATCTCCCGAGTTCATCGCACGCGCTTCGTGATCATGGCGGGCCTGCCCGGCACCGGCAAGACTGCGCTCGCTAGAGCGCTGGCCGAGCGACTCGACGGCGTGGTGTTGAGTAAGGACGATGTGCGCGCTGCGCTGTTTCCACGTCGCGCCATCACGTATTCGGGCGGGCAGGACGATTTCTGCATGTCAGTGGTCTTGATGGCCGCACAGCGCATCGCCGCCGATCGCGTCGTGCCGTTCGTCTTTCTGGATGGGCGAACGTTCTCACGCAAACACCATGTGGATCAAGTAGTTAGGGCTGCGGGTTCGATCGGCGCGGGGCCTAGTGTTCTGCATCTGCATTGTCCGGAGAGCCTGGCGCTGGAGCGAATTAAGAAGGATAAGGGCAAGCACGAGGCCGAGAACCGCGATCCACTGCTGTATTTCCTGGTGAAATCGTACTTCGAGCCGATCACGCTTCCGAAACTCGAAGTGGATACGTCGCGGCCGCTGGTGGATTGTGTTGCGAAATGCATCGAATACCTAACCACAGAGACACAAAGGCACTGAGAAGAACACCGCGGCGAGATCTAAAAACCGCCGCAAAATGCGGAAGTTATAACAATCGTTATAACGCATTTTTACAGACTATTTCACCACAGAGACACACCGAGGCACGGAGGCAAGCGGATCATCTAAAGTCGCCTCGGGTCAGGTTCACGGATTCGTTCACCACGGAAGACGCGGAGGATTTCAATCGTTTTTCGAGTTGCAAGCTGGATGAGCTGCCTAATGCCAATCTTACGAAGCTTCCTGATTTCTAATTTCTCAGTGCCTCTGTGGTGAAACTACTGAAGAAGCTTTTCGACGACAGCGTAGCTGTCGGCCAGCGCGGAGTCGAGCGCTGCGGGATCTTTGCCGCCGGCTTCGGCCATGTCGGGACGACCGCCGCCGGAGCCCCCGACTTTTTTCGCGACTTCAGCGATGATCTTGCCCGCCTGGATTTTCGAAGTGAGATCTTTGGTGACGCCGACGATGAGCGCGACTTTGCCATCGCTCACCGATCCCAACACCACCACGCCGGAGCCGAGCTTGTTGCGCAAGTTGTCGATAAGCACGCGAAGCTGTCCGCGATCGACATTGTCGGCACGAGTGGCCAGGACTTTTATGCCTTTCACCTCGCGCACATTTTCGGTCGCCGACTGAACAGAGCTCGATGCCGACTTCATGCGCGCCTGCGCCAGCTCTTTACGCAAGGACTTCAGTTCTTCGTCGCGGCGCTCCAGTTCCTGCTTGAGGGCTTCGGCGGGCGATTGGTCTTCGCCGCTACGCACCAGCGTCGCGACCACGTGTTCCAGTTGATGATCTTTGCGGAAGTGGCGCAGCGAGCCTTCGCCGGTTACCGCCTCCAAACGCCGCACGCCGCTGGAGACGCTGCCTTCTTTCAGAACTTTGATCAGACCGATCTCGCCGGTGGCCGCTGTATGCGTGCCGCCGCACAGTTCGGTGGAGAAGTCGCCTATGCGAATCACGCGCACGCGGTCGCCGTACTTTTCGCCAAACAGCGCCATCGCCTTGTATTCGTTGACCGCGACGTCAATGGGCACGTCTTCGATGACTTCGACGCGATCGTTGCGCAGCACTTCACGGTTGGCGAGGTCTTCGATGTCCTGCAACTCCTCGTCGCCGAGCGAGGCGAAGTGCGAGAAGTCAAAGCGCAGGTGGCCGGGATCGACCAGCGACCCTGCCTGCTTGACGTGCGAGCCGAGAACTTCGCGCAGCGCAGCGTGCAGCAAGTGCGTGCCTGTGTGATTGCGCATGGTGGCGCGGCGAACTTCGTCGTTGACGATGGCGTCCACTTTGTCGCCGACGCGAATCGGTTGCTTCGCGAACACGCGATGGGCGCGAACGCCCTGCACGGGATAGGTCACGCCCTCGACATCCCCGACCAGGACGTATTGCTCGCCGCCGTAGAGCCAGCCGACATCGCCGACCTGTCCACCGGCATCGGCGTAGAAGGGAGTGTGGTCGAGCACAACCTCGCCGCGCTCGCCGGGCTTTAACTCCTGTACGCCAATGCCCGCTCCGTTTTCGGACTTGATGATGGCGAGCACTTCGCAATTGTCGGAACGGGTCTGGCGATAGCCTTCGAAAACGGTGGGCTTTAACCCTTGATAAGCGGGACTTGCCGAAGCTTTCGTGCCGCCTTTCCAGGAAGCCTGCGCACGTTTGCGTTGCTCGTCCATAGCGGCGTTAAATGCCACTTGATCGAACTCAATACCGCGGTCGCGAGCGGCGTCCACCATGAAGTCGAGGGGCAAACCAAACGTGTCGTAAAGCTGAAAGGCCTTCTCACCCGACAGGCTTCGACCCCGGGATCTAAAGTGGTCCCGTTCTTCTTTAGTACCCTTTCCGCCCATCTCGATGCATATACGCTGAAGCTCATCCTCCGACAGGTTCTCGGCCCAACGTTCAGCAGCAGCGAGAAGGTCTTCGAGGCGCTTCAGCCCGATATCCAGCGTGTGCGCGAATCGCGTCTCTTCCCCTTTGATCGTCTCGGACACGCGGCTCGCAGACTCGATCAACTCAGGGTACGCATCCTGCATCATGTCGCGGACAGCGACCACCATCTCATAGAGAAAAGGTTTCTCAGCACCAAGCAGGCGGCCATGGCGAATCGCGCGGCGGATGATTTTGCGCAGCACGTAGCCGCGGCCTTCGTTCATGGGCAGCACGCCATCGGAAATCAGGAACGTCGCAGCGCGCGCATGGTCGGCGATCACCCGCAGCGATGCTGCCTGGTGATGCTGCTCTTCCACGTCCTCGCGCTTCAATTCTTCATCGAGTTGCTTCGTGCCAGTCAGTTCTGCCGCGCGCTTGATCAGCGGGACGAACAGATCCGTGTCGTAGTTCGAGATCACGCCCTGCAGCACCGAGGTCACGCGCTCGAGGCCAGCGCCGGTGTCGATCGACGGCTTGGGCAGCGGATTGAACTTGCCGTCCGCCGACTTGTCGAACTGCATGAACACCAGGTTCCAGATCTCGACGTAGCGTCCGCACTCGCAGGAGAACTTGCAGTCGGTGTGTCCGGCGTCGCTGGCGGCGACTCCCATGTCGTAATGAATCTCGCTGCACGGACCGCACGGGCCGGTATCGCCCATCTGCCAAAAGTTGTCCTTCATGCCCATGGCGAAGATGCGCTCTTTGGGCACGCCGACGGCTTCCCAGAATCCCTGCGCTTCGTCGTCGCGGGGAATTTCACCCTGGCCCTCGAAGATGGTCACGTAGAGCTTTTCGGGATCGATGGCGAACCAGTCCTTCGAAGTCACGAGTTCCCAGGCGTAGGCAATGGCGTCTTGCTTGAAGTAGTCGCCAAAGCTGAAGTTGCCCAGCATCTCGAAAAACGTGTGATGACGGTTGGTGAAGCCGACGTTTTCCAGGTCGTTATGCTTGCCTCCGGCGCGCACGCATTTCTGCGACGAGGTGGCGCGCGAGTAGTCGCGGTGCTCGAGGCCGAGGAAGACGTCTTTGAACTGGTTCATGCCGGCGTTGGTGAATAGCAGCGTGGGATCGTTTTGCGGGACGAGCGAGGAGGAATGGACTTCTTTATGTCCTTTGGAGATGAAAAAGTCGAGGAATTTACGGCGAACTTGCGATCCGGTCAGCATAAGGGGTTGTACGTCAGGCCCGCGGGAATTGCGCGATACAACTCGGGCTGGAGCGGGGAACGTAAGTTCGATTCTAGCATTCAAGCCTCAGCCGAACGCCCGCGCGTTGCCGCCCAGCCTTACGCTCTCTTGGTTGTCATCCTGAGGGAGGACGCGGCGGAACGGCACGCGTCCGAGTCGAAGGATCTGCGGTTGACTTTGCTGTCAGGTCCGACTCGCAGTACCAACCCTCAGACAAATCCTGCCACGTCGGATTGCGATGCTCGATTAACCAGATCTTCTTTGCACGCGTCCAACGCTTGAGTTGTTTCTCCCGGCTGATAGCGTCGCGGACGTCTTGGAACAATTCGTAGTGGACAAGCCGATCGATGTTGTATCGCGACGTAAACCCTTCGAATGTACCGTTCTTATGCTGCAGCACACGGACGCGCAAATCGCGCGTTACACCGACGTAGAAGTTGTGGGAACGGCTGGCAAGAATGTAGGTGGAGTAGATGTGCTCTCGTTGCACAATTCAGGCTCGCACGATTCTGCAACTCGCGATGTGCTGTGTGTCACCTTGCGATGTGAACCGCAGATCGTTGGTGATGCGAACCGCAGGTCCTTCGACTCGGACGCGCGCCCTTTCGGCGCGTCCTCGCTCAGGATGACAGCTTTTTGTGCACTGCCGCGTCGGCCGGGAGTGCGGCACTTCGAATGCCAATAGCTCGAACCTCACGTCCCCGGCACCCCTCTCGCCAATTGACCCGCGGCGCGCGCCCGCCTCATAATCTGAGTGCTCAGCGAAATTCCGCTACTGACAAGGTGGCCAGCAGTGAACACACAGGATCCCAAAGACCGCCGTCCTTTCTCGACGGCCGGCCAGAAGCTCGACGACGTGATTGGCGATACCGCCAAGCGCATCGAAGAGGAAACCAAGACGCTCATCGCCTATCTCAACGACGAGGTGGTTCCACTGGTGCGGCAACACTCGACTACCGGTCTGCGGGTTGCCTCGGACAAGCTGAAAGAACTGGCCGACTACATGGAATCGGCGAAGCAGCAGAAAAAGGAATAGCCACGCGGCTTCCGCTCCTCACCGTTGTCGCCGTCGCCATGCTGCTGCTGTCGGCCTGTGGTGGCCATAAAAACGCGTCCCCCAAACACGTTCCGCCTCCGCCGACTATCGCGCCTGCGCCCGCACCGCCGCCAACGACTTCTGCCAAGGCTACTCCCAAGCCCGAGATCACGGTCTCTCCCAAGACCAAGCCCCTCTACGTCGAGACCGGCCTGGCAAGCTGGTATGGCCCTCAGTATCACAACCACAAGGGATCCAACGGCGAAGTCTACGATCAGAACGCGCTGACCGCCGCGCATCGCACCATCCCGCTGAACTCGGTGGTGCGCGTCACCAACGAGGCCACCAAACATTCCGTCGTGGTGCGCATCACCGATCGCGGACCCTTCGTGGACAATCGCGTGATCGATCTGTCGCTGGCCGCTGCGAGGGCGGTGGACGTGTGGCAACCCGGCACCGCGATGGTGAAAGTCGAAGTGCTCTCGGCTCCAGCCCCGATTACAGAAGGCGGACGCTGGTGCGTTCAGATCGGAGCATTCCAGAGCGAGCACGAAGCCCGCAAGCTGAAAGAGAAGTTGCAGGACCGCTACGAAAACGCCAAGGTTGTCCAGTTTACTGGCCCTACCGGAGAGTGGGTGCGGATTCGTCCTGAAGGCGACGATAAGGAGAAAGCCCAGGAAGTCGCCAGCAAAACGCACGTGAAAGAGGGCGGAGTGTTCCTGGTGCGGCTGGACTGAAGATTGTCCCTCGTAAAGTTTCCTGCAAAAGAAGAACCGGAAGCCTGGTTAGGATTCCGGTTGGCAGAGAACAACTCGCCATTTTTCAAGGAGAGTCGGAGTACGAGCGGACCTTATGGCTTGAGCTTCCGGCGAAGGACGCCGGCAAGGCCGAGCATTCCGGAGCCTAATAGCGCCAGCGTACCGGGCTCGGGGACAGGCGCGGCTTGGCCATAGAACGAATAGAACGACAAGCCATTTTTCCCCGGCGCCATGAACGT
>DATBZX010000286.1:0-9034 GCA_036512955.1 Terriglobales bacterium | reverse complement strand
ACTCGATTGCACTTCCTGGATGGCATCGACATTGAAGGTTGAGAATGTAGCGCCACCCATTTCAGGATCAGTGGTGTCGGCTCCGTCCATGGCAAAGACAGAGGTCACGCCGCGCTGACCGTTGACGGCAAACTGCTGCGTAAAATTCGCAGCTCCGTTGGTATCGGTCATGGTGCCCGCCGCCAGCAAGAGCAGCTTGCTAAAATCGCGGGAGTTGAGCGGCAAACTCGATACTTCCGATCGAGAGAGGTGCTCGCCGCCGCTTCCCTGAGAAGTTGCCGCAGTTTGCGCCTGCCCCAGAACGAGACTGGCATCCGCTATGGACAACTGCAAGTTGGTTTTGAGTGTGGCGCCTTCCGTGACGACCAGGGATTGCGGTGCCTGGTAGACCCCTTGCTGCGTAACCACCGCGACTTTATAGGTCGCAGGCGCAATCGCTGAAAACGCGAACTCTCCGTCGGCCTGCGTTCTTGCCGTGTAAGCACCTTTGCCGGAACCGTCTGAAAGGGTTACGGTGATTCCAACGATTGGCGTCCCCGTGTTGTCCCGCAGCACGCCAGACCAAGAGGCTTCCGGAGGCGCGGCTGACGCTAAAACACGTAAGCACAGTAGTGCCGCCAACACCAGTACAGTCGCGGGCAATCGGGGCAAGTGCAACAAGTGA
Source organism: Terriglobales bacterium (assembly GCA_036512955.1). Lineage (GTDB taxonomy): Bacteria > Acidobacteriota > Terriglobia > Terriglobales > Acidobacteriaceae > DASRAA01. Next base: position 8,370 of record DATBZX010000286.1, on the reverse strand, counting down.
ACGAGTGAAAACGCCGACTTAATTTTCATTGAAGGATCTCTCTTCGGCGCATTGCAGTATCTCGACCTCATGCCGAGAAGAATCAGTACGGATTACTTCACGCGTATACACTCGCGGTTTCAATTCTTGCTGAGTCGGATGTCGCGTGAAGAAGCTCCCACATAGAGGCCACTGTTTCTGCTGAGCCGGGTAAGGCGAGACCTCATGGAAGCAGGAGACTTCCCGTGAGAACCGTCTTATCGGAGGATGATCCGACGAATACTCCATATTCGCCTGACGCTAGGTTCCAACGGTTGTCCACTTCGTTGAACGTCTTGAGGACTCTTGGATCAATGGCAACAGTCACCGTCTTTGATTCGCCGGGAGCGAGCGTGACGCGACTCCACCCTGCCAGGCGTTTGAATGATTCGTCTGCTCCCTTCGGAAGCTTCGCGTAAACCTCTGCAATTTCTGTGCCTGTCTGTTTACCGGTGTTCTTGACTGTGAAAGTTACGGTCTTCGCTGTTGGATCGACGCTCAGTCCGGAATATGCGTAAGTTGTGTAGGACATCCCGAACCCGAATGGAAACAGCGGTTGCTTGTGCTGCGCTTCATACCACTTGTAGCCAACTTCTGGACCTTCATCGTAGTGAACGGCGTAGCTCGAAACATGCGTACTGGAATTCCCCGTTTGCAACCCTTGGTCCTCTGCCGGCAGCGGTGGAATGACAGGACGTGGAAGGTCCTTCTCGCTCTTCGGGAATGTCATTGGGAGTTTACCGGACGGATTGACGTCGCCAACCAAAATGTTCGCTAGCGCTTTATGGCCAGCGCTACCCGCGTACCATGCCTCGACCACCCCGGCCACTTTGTCGATCCAAGGCATAGTGACAGCCGTACCGGTTTCCAGCACAACGACCGTTCGGGGATTCGCTGCTACAACCTGCTCGATCAAGACGTCCTGGTTGTCAGGCAGCGACAGACTCGGCAAGTCCATATCCTCTGCCAACCATTGGTACGCAAAGACGATTGCGATGTCCGAATTCTTCGCCAGGTCCGCGGCTGATTTCAGGTTGGTTCCGGCATCAAACTCAATCTTCGTGCTCGGCAGTTTGGCTCGTAGGGCCTTCAGCGGAGAGGTCGGGAACCAAATGTGATCCTGCCAGTGGGTTGCGCCCTTGCCCGGAGGCATAATGGCGTTGCCGCCCGGCGGGTCCACCTGCGCCGATCCTCCACCGGAGATCATTCCCACATCGGCATGCCCGCCAATGATCGCAATGCTGTGGGTCTTGGATGGATCGATTGGCAGCACCGACTGGTTGTTCTTCAGGAGAACGATACTCTTCTCCTCAACTCGTTGTGCGACCTCCACTCCGTTGGCAGCATCGACCACACCTTTCTGGGGCGGATCGTCGACGACGCCAGACATGAATGCGGCGTACAGGACTCTACGGGCGTGCTCGTCGATCTGTGACAGCGGCACCTTCCCGGCATCGACCGCTTCCTTGAGCTTAGGGCCAAAGTAGTCAGCCATCGGCTGTTCCTGGTCAAGCCCCGCCGCAGACGCCTTAATCGTGCTGTGAGTTCCAGCCCAATCTGAGATCACGAAGCCTTGAAATCCCCATTCCTTCTTCAGCACATCGGTGAGCGTGTATGAATTCTCGCAGCCGAAGTCGCCGTTGATCCGGTTGTAGGAGCACATTACTGCGCCAGGATTGGCAATACCGATCGCAATGTGAAAGGCCAGCAGGTCGGATTCCTGCATGGCGCGCTTCGAGATGATGGCATTCACAACGAAGCGCCCAGTCTCCTGGTCATTCATTACGAAGTGCTTGATGTCGCCGACGACATGTTGCGCCTGTTCGCACTTCATCATATTCCCGACGAGCGTTCCCGCCAGCAGTGGATCTTCACCCGCATATTCAAATGTGCGCCCGTTTCTGGGCTCACGAGTGAGATTCACGCCGCCTCCCAACGTCATATTGAATCCCTGAGCCCTAAGCTCGCGACCAATCACCTCGCCGTATTCGCAGGCCGATTGCGGGTCCCAAGCCGAGGCCGCTCCTACATTGGATGGCATGGCGGTCGCATATCTCCCATTCACACCGCTGTCGCGCACTCCGTAGGCCGCGTCGGAGATGACAAGGGGCGGTATGCCGAGACGCTTGACTCCTTCGACATAGCCGGCGCCGCCATTCGCACCTGGTGTGAGAGGCATGGTCCAAGTTGGATTGTTAGCCATCCCGTTCCCATGCAGGAGCGCCAACTTCTCGTCGAGCGTCATCTGTTTTAGTACCAGTTCGGCCCGTTCTCCCGCCGAGAGTGACTTATTCATCCATGGTCGGTCCGGATCCTGAGCAACAGCACTAACGGCTGAGACGATGAGTGTCATGGTTGTAACGAGGGAAAGAAAGAGGTAAGAATGCGTGCGATTCTGCATTTGGTCTCCGGGCCCCGCAAGGTTGAGATACATTCCCATGCGCCGTATGGGGCTATGGACTGCAATAGCTAATACAATATCGGTTCTGCTGAATACCGAATCTTAAGTTTTCTTAAGTTGTGCCCTGCGCGGTTGAACTGCAGGGGACCATAGTGCAAGACTTGTGGTTTCCAAAGGTTGTTAATGGTGTCTGTTGACGAATCGAAAAGCCTGAACATTCTTTTGGTGGACGACGACGCCGAACTCTGTGAGATGATGCGTGAGTTCCTTGAGCAGAATGGACATGCTCTGGATTGCGTGCGCAACGGCATTGACGGTCTGGAACGCGCCATCGAGCATCGCTATGATTTGGTGATTCTGGACGTCATGCTGCCTGGAATGAACGGGTTCATGCTCCTCGCCCAGTTGCGACGGCGCCGGGAAGTGCCGGTTATCATGCTGACCGCGAGGACAGACTCGCACGATCGTGTCCAGGGATTGGAGGCGGGAGCCGACGACTACCTACCGAAGCCGTTTGATCCCGATGAACTGCTGGCGCGCGTGCGTGCCGTGCTAAGGCGGGCGGGCAAGACGAATTCTGATTGGCTGCTGCATTTTGCATCCGACGAATTGCGAATCAACGGCCAGACTCGTCAGGTCTGGCTTAAGTCGGAGCCCGTCGATCTCACCGCGGTGGAGTTCGATATCTTGTATCTGTTGGTCTGTTCAGCGGGCCGCGTGCTCACACGCGAAGAGCTGTCCACGGCAACCCTGGAGCGCAGCCTCACGCCTTTTGATCGCTCCCTCGATGTGCACATCAGCCATTTGCGCAAGAAACTGGAGCCGATCGGACGGCAGATCCAGACCATCCGCGGAGTGGGCTACCTCTTCACCAGCAACCGCAGACAAATCCCGTGAAATCACTTTACCTGGCAATCGTTCTCGCCATGGTGGTCATCCTGGCCCTCTCCGTCGTGGTGTTTCTCGCCATCACAAAATCAATGGAAGACAGTTATTTCAATCCTATTTTCGATGACATGGATGAAGTTTCAGTGCAGGAAGCGGCGGAGATGCTGCAGACTACGGGGCCTGATGCGGTTACGACCTACATGCATCGTTTGGATTCCGTATTTGGCGGCGTGCACTATTTGCTCGATGCGGATGGGAACGATGTGGTGAGCGAGCAAAGCCACGCGGAACTTCTTCCCCAAGCCCCGCTCACCAAATTCCGTGGAGAGAAGGACGGAAGGCACATCATTGCCCATCGATCCAGCGACGGACGGTATTGGTTTGTAGTCATGTCTCCGCTGAGACCAAAGACACCACCGCTCTACCGCTTCTATCTTCTCGTCGCTGGCGCCAGTATTCTGCTGTGCTGGATGGCGGCCGTATTCGTGGTCTCGCCTATCCGGAAGATTGCCGCCGGCATCGGTCGCTTTGGGGAAGGCGATTTGTCTGTTCGACTTCCGATGAGCCGCAATGACGAAATCGGGACCCTGGCCAACGCGTTTAACAGTATGGCAGAGCGTATCCAAACGCTTTTTCTGAGCGAGCAGCGTCTGCTAGCTGATGTCTCGCATGAACTGAGGTCTCCGCTGGCACGACTCCATTTCTCAGTGAAGCTGGCCCGCAACGCCGCGGACCGCAATGCTGCTCTCGATCGTGTGAAGCGCGATGTGGATCGACTATCGACACTGGTCTCGAGCCTTGTTGAAATGGCCCGGGCCGAGGGCAGTCATGCAGGTTGCGACTTCGAAGAGGTGGACGTAAACGAACTTGTTGCTGAGACAATTCGCGACGCGAGCGTCGAAGTGGAGGCACGCGGCGGTCGAATTCAGGTCTCTGGTCCGCCGGGAATTGTGGTGAATGGCAACCCTGAGTTGCTGCGCCGCGCTGTGGAGAACGTTTTGCGGAACGCGATTCAGCATTCCCCCGAAAACAGCCCGATCGACGTGGAACTCGCATTTCATGAGCAAACCGCATGCATTGCCATTCGCGACTACGGACCGGGGATTCCTGCGGAGTTCCTGGAACGAGTTTTCGATTCCTTCTTTCGGACACAAGTAGCACGAGACTCCGACAGCGGGGGGATAGGGCTTGGACTATCCATTGCAAAGCGGGCCGTGCAAATTCACGGCGGCCTGATTTCTGCCCACAACGTGGACCCCGGACTGCTCGTCGTGATCGAACTTCTCACTTTGATTCGCGGAGTGCCCGGCAGCGACAGTGCCCCCAGTTCTCGCGTGATTCAAAACTAAGAATACTTAAGTCTCAACGATCCCTTCGGGCTGCTTCAATACAGTCGTCGGCACCCGCCAACGTGGGTTACAAAGGAGAGTCTATGAAGAAAGTTGCATTGTCACTCACTGCTCTACTCATCTTCCAAATCGCTGTTTTGCAGCCTCAGAGAAGTCCGCAACCGTCAGGCTCGACCAATCGGTGACGGTGGGTTCGTCCACGATCAAAGCGGGCGAATACAAAGTCGCTTGGGCAGAACCTGGGCCGGATACGAAAGTCATATTTACTCAGGGCAAGAAAGAGATTGCCGTTGTGCCGGCAACGAAGACGAATTCTGACGTCCGCGTTTTCACCGCCACAGGGGGCGGGCAAGGTGTTGCAAGGCGTCCGCACAGGACTTCTGATCGCAAAGCTGATGCCGCTTGTCTCATTGGCCCGAAGCCGGCTTGTGGGAGATTACTTCCCATAAGTCGGCCAGCATCCGGCAACCGCATTGGCACCGCCACTTGGACGTAAAACGCCCAAACCGCCGAACTGGCTTCCTCGTTGTTGATTTTCGCGAATCAGGAACGAGAAACGACCTAAGGTCTAGGAATGCCATTAGGCGCATTTCGCAGCGGCCATCCACTTCAGCGAATGGTCGCCATCTCCGGCAAGTGACCCAGAACATCTCGCCGCTCTCGTGCGGAGCGATCACCAATGACGCAAGCAATCGCGCCTATTCCATCCGCTGCCTGAGTTTCCTTGACTCGCACATCGTGGATTGCGGATCTATCGCTGGTATAGTTCTATCGAATGCCGCCGAACTCGACTGACCTGGATCTGTTCGTCCTCGCCCTCGTTCAACGAGGTTGTGCCAATCCTTACGATCTCAAATCGCAGGCTGGCATTTCTGTGGGTAGCAGCGCTCCCGTGCTTGAAAGGCTGGAACAGTCTCAACTGATAAAAGGTTCCCCACCTGGCGTCAGGAAGCGTCAGCAGTTCTCGATTACCAAGTCCGGGACTAAGACTCTGGAATCGGGTTGGCGTGATCTTCTCGCCTCACGGCCCACCGATCCTGACGCAACGCTGCGAATCACGTACTTGGCCTGGGCACTCGGCCGACAGGGCGAGCTAATGGACTTCATCGACTCATCGTCCACCAACCTGAAGAATGCTGCAGCTACCCGTCTGGCCGAGGCCAATCAACTGCAGGGGATAGCGGGCAGTCTCGGCGGCGAAGCCTTTCGGTGGCTGAAGGCGAGTTTCGAAGCCGCCCGTCTGGAGGCCCAGTCTCAGGCACTGAAGGAATTGGGCAAGCAAATCAAGAAGCAAGCAAAAGTTAAATGAATTATTTTCAGTAACTTACCGATGAGTCGGCCCGCCTCAGGGCGATTCAACCACCGTATTTTCCTGCCTACTCTTTGGTGCAGCCAACCTTTCTGACACGATCAGGACGAAGCGTGTAACAGCCCGCAACCGCTTGTTGCAGGTGTGTTTAGCGTGGCCCTGAAGGCGGCTGCAGCCTTTTGATACGCCCGGCTAAACAAGGTCACCGGCACGCGAAACCAGAGCGCCAGAAGGAAATTTCAGGGAACCCTTTGGTTCGAGTTGTTGGTGGGAGCAAATTCGAAGATGCGGAGGTGAAACGGCAAACAATCACGGAGTCGTTGGCTGGACTCCTGACCGCGCCGACTCCGACAGAGGTTAATTCAATCGGGTCCATTGTCCCAAAGTGATCTGGCCGCTGGAGTGAACGAGTCCTAAAGTCAAAGGCACCAGGACGTGGCGGAAAGAGAGCATTAATGGAAATTCAAACTCCCAGGAGTTCGACGGACCCCGTCGGTCAGGAACTTGAACGCTATTGGGATATCGACCAGGCGGCAGCTTTTCTGGGCATCAGCCGCGTCGAGCTGTGGAATCGTGCGGAGCGCGGTTGCGTGCCCGCCCACATGCTGCGGCATGAAGGCAAGTATTGCTGGAAGTTCAAGCCCAGCGAGTTGGTTGGGCTAATAGGTGACGAACGAATCGATCGGAATCGCCGACCCACTTGCGAAGCTCTACAGCCGGATGCCGGAGTAGAAAAAGTCCGCCGCAACACTTCGGTAGACGCAATTAACTGATTCACATTCGGAACAGAAAAAAGGAGGTCACCGGCAAACAAGACACAGGCACTGCTCAAAGGGAGCGATGGGCAGGTGCCATACACGGCTTTGAAGCTCCCGCTTCAGTTCATCGGCACGCGCACTACCGGGCTCCTGTTCCAAACGAAGAACGGAAACCCGCTCTCACTCACGAACATTCTTCGTCGCCATTTGCACGCGGCACTGAAGAAACTTGGATACATCAACCCGAGTACTGGAGATCACAAGGCAGGAAGTCATGCGTTCCGGCGTTTCCGGAACACGTACCTGAAGAACGAAACTGCATGTCCCAAGGGACTTCGGGATTACTGGTTGGGGCACGCGGGAAGCTCTATGGACGATCTCTACGACATGGTGAAAGACAACACCGCGCTTCGGAAGAAGAAGGCTGAAGAGTACGGAATCGGCTTTGAAATACCGTCCGCGGTCTCATTTGTACCGAATGTACCGAAAAAGCAGCGCAACTTGAAACAACCAAACGCTGCGTAACTCATTGGAAAGGCGAGAGAAAGATTGGTCGGGGAGAGAGGATTTGAACCTCCGACCCCCTGGTCCCGAACCAGATTCCATTGCTTGGTGAAACTTGTTGAAATCTGTTGATTCTAAGTGATTGATATTGAAATAGTTACAAGCCGATAGTGGAAGTCTGTTGAATCTTGCGGTTCTCTGTGGCTTTGACAGTTACAAAATTGCCTACAGTTGCGATTTCGCTTAACTTCCGATTCTTGACGACGAGCAGTTCGGATGGCAGCGCAAATGGTTCAAGTTGTGAAAGGGTATTACGGGGTGAACCTTTGTCGGGCTCACCCTCCTTTGTATTTATCTCCCGAGCGCGCAGGCTATTCGCTTACAGCGAAGTTCTCCGCGGCCTGTTCCTTGGCTTTTTGGTCGGCCTCCGTCATTTTTTCATCCCCGAGCAGGATGACGACCTTCGCTATAGTCCCGGTGAATTTGAACGGTACGTGATAGTCCTCGCTGACTGGTGTGCCGGTATCTTCGCCGATGTCGAGTGTTTCGTCCGCAGAAATGCGGAACGGAATAGTCCGGGCGAATGTCACCTCGGTTACCTTCTTCCCGTCCACTGAGAGCGTGGCGAGGCCTCCCTTGCCGACGCCGCCACCGCCGTATTTGAAGTCAACCACCACCGTGTGCGTGCCGGGAGAGAGCTTATCTGGTCCAGCCACGTCATAGCGTTGGGCACCCACCAGGTTGTAATGGAAAACCGGTTTGCCATCCAGAAGATAGAGGCCCCAACCGTTGAACCGCCCGCCTTGCGTAACGATCACCCCTTCGGCACCATTCGAGGGGATGCTTACGTTCGCCGTGACACGGAACGATTTGTTCAAGATGCTCGGTGCACTACCTTCCGGGATGCGGTTCATGCCGGGATAAAAAGTGAACTCGCTGCGACCGCGCGTAAGGCTGGGCCGGTTATCGACATTCATGCGTTCCAGTTTGCTGTTATCCAGCGGGAGCACGTTATACTTGGCGGCTTCGATCCAGAACAATTCCTGCAACTCTCGAAGTTTTTTCGGGTTCTGCGCGGCCAGGTTGTTCGCTTCGCTGAAGTCCTTGGTCACGTCGTAAAGTTCCCACTTGTAGTCGTCGATG
>DATBZX010000285.1:0-4829 GCA_036512955.1 Terriglobales bacterium | reverse complement strand
CCCGTCAGTGAAGAACTTCAAGCCGCACCAACTCAGATCGCATGACTCCCGGTCCCATCTGACCTACTACGGGAGCATTGAGCTATTCAAGACAGAGGCTTCTAACATATGCTTCGTTGTCTCACCATAAGATGCTTGGTAGCCCGGCACACCGATAATGGCGATGCCCGGTACAGTTCAGTCTGTCAGCTTTCCCACGCATCGTCGGAACACGATACGCTTGGACAGACCCCTTCAACTCAGGCTCCTTCCTGAGTCGGACCGCATCACAGCGGCCGGTCAAGAGCCAGCAGGCGAAAAGACTCGATCACTAACTCACTTCATCTCATCCTCCTCGCCAACATGGCGCGCACAAGTCCGTTCTCCACAGCCAGTTTGCATTAACTTGTAGTTAAGTGGAGACCGCGATGCGCCAGATAACATTTGCCTGCCAGCCGAGTTTTGAGAAGTATGCTCGTGCCAGCCGCCGGGAGCAGTTTTTGCAGACGATGGAGACGGTGGTTCCCTGGTCTGAGTTGGAAGCCCAGATCGCGCCGTATTATCCCAAAGCGGGCAAAGGCCGCCAGCCGATAGGTCTCAGCATCATGCTGCGCATCTACTTTCTGCAGCACTGGTTCAGCCTTTCAGACCCCGGCGCCGAAGACGCGCTCTACGATTCGCCCGCGCTGCGCAGCTTCGCGGGAGTCGATCTGGGCCGCGCCGCTGCGCCCGACGAGACCACCATCCTGAACTTCCGCCATCTGCTCGAAGCCCACGATTTATGCGGCAAGATTCTCGACGTGGTGAACCTCTATTTGGACCGCAGGGGCATTCGTATTTCTACCGGCACTATCGTCGACGCGACGATCATCCCGGCACCGTCGTCGACCAAGAACGAGAAGAAAGAGCGCGATCCGGAGATGCATCAGACGAAGAAGGGAAACCAGTATTACTTCGGAGCCAAAGCGCACATCGGTGTCGATTCCAAGGAAGGCATCGTGCACTCCGTCTGCACGTCGGCGGCCTCGGTGCATGACAAGCATATGTTGCCCGACTTACTGCACGGCGAGGAGAACAAAGTCTGGGGCGACGGCGGTTATCAGGGACAAACGAAGGTGATCCACGAAGCTGCGCCCAAGGCGCAGGACATGACCAATCGACGCGTGAAGAGCAAGCAGGGCGTGGATGAACAGCAGAAGCGCAAGAACCTGACCAAGTCGCGAGTAAGAGCCAAGGTGGAATGGTCCTTCCGCATCCTCAAGCGCGTCTTCGGCTATACCAAAGTGCGCTATCGCGGCATGGTCAAGAATCACCACTGGCATCTGGCAGCCTTCGCGCTGGTCAATCTCTACCAACACCGCAAGCGCCTGGTGCCTGCCGGGGCGTAGTGCCTCCAGAGCCTCCAAAAAGGCCTCCGGATATGCCGAACAAGATCGCATAAACCGATCAATCCCTCAACTTGTCGCCCCTCGAAAAGAACTCTCGCAGGCAAACCAACCTCATCTATTCAACGCACAGAAGAACGCGGGCTTATTCAGAGCTTCCTTAAGTAGTAAGTGCCCGTTAGGCAGTGAAACGTCCGCGCCGCGCAGCTAGCCGCGATTTCTCATGGGGTGTAGGCGAAGAGTAACGGTAGAGAAAAGAAATAAGTAGCAAAAGGCCGCTGTTTTCAGGCATAACAACGTTGTCGAGACGGAGTTTGTGCCGAGAAAAGGAGCGGCCTTTAATGACAGAGTGTATCCAAGAAGCGTTCTCATTTACAGCCCATTTTTCGCGTCGTGTGGAGGCGGAGTTTTCTGCCGGGCGGGTATCGAGCGATGGCGGAGCGTTGTTGCTTCGGGAAGCAGACCGTAAGATCAATCTTCTGGGCCATGTGGCGTCCTGTTTCAGCGATGGCCGGTCACCGTTACTGGTCAGGCACCGCTTGTCGGAGATGCTGGCGCAACGCATCTACGGTCTGGCGCTGGGTTACGAGGACCTCAACGACCACGAGCAGTTGCGCAGCGATCCGTTGCTGGGGCTGCTGAGCGGCAAACGGGAACTGGATGAGCCCTTGGCCGGCAAGAGCACGCTGAACCGGCTGGAGTTGACCGGCCGCAGCCTGCGCTATCACAAGATCAGCTACTCGGCGGAGTCGATGGACCGGCTGCTGACCGACCTCTATATCGAATCGCACGCCACGGTTCCGGAGCAGATCGTGCTGGATCTGGACGCCACCGACATCCCCCTCTACGGCCATCAGCCGGAGCGCTTCTTTCATGGCCATTACGACAGCTACTGCTATCTACCGCTGTACATCTTCGCCGGCGACCAGTTGCTGTGCGCGCGGCTCAGGCCGGCCAACCAGGATGCGGCTGCCGGCTCGGTCGAAGAGGTTAGCCGCATCGTGACGCAGCTGCGTGAGCGCTGGCCCGAGGTGCGCATCGTGCTGCGTGCCGACTCGGGCTTCTGCCGCGAGCAACTGATGGGCTGGTGCGAGTCCAACCACGTCGATTATCTGTTCGGCCTGGCCCGCAACCAACGTCTGCGCAAGATCATCGGCGCCGAGATGCATCAGGCCCACATCCTGCATCAGAGCAGCGGCAAGGCGGTCCGGGTCTTCGCCCAATTCAGCTATCGGACCCGCAAAAGCTGGTCGTGCGCACGCCGCGTGGTGGCCAAGGCAGAGTATCTCGATAAAGGGGAGAACCCGCGCTTCGTGGTCACTTCGTTAACGGCGGAGCAGTGGGCTGCGCAGGACTTATACGAGAAGTTCTACTGCGCCCGCGGAGAGATGGAGAATCGCATCAAGGAGCAGATGTGCCTGTTCGCCGACCGGCTCTCCACCGACGAAATGAAAGGCAACCAGTTGCGTCTCTACTTCTCCGCCTTGGCGTACACCCTGATGGAAGCGCTGCGGCGGCTGGGACTGAAAGGTACCGCCTGGGCCGAGGCGCAAGTGGATACGATCCGCGTGAAGCTGCTCAAAATCGGCGCCATCGTAAGAGTCAGCGTGCGCCGCGTACTGCTCCAGCTCAGCTCCGCCTACCCCTGGAAAGACCTCTACATCCAAGCCTTCCACGCCCTGCGCTGCTGAACTCCGCTCTGACCAAAGACAAATCCACTCCACTTCCACCCGCGCTGAACTCGGCGACAGGAAGAGCCACGCGCAAAATACATCCACAAACCTGCAAACTCCACTTCACTCAACCAAATCTGACCTTGCAGGACTTGCCCTGCCGCAAAAAATGACGACTACGCCTCAAACAGAGATCGCGCTCACACTGAAAGCTGCACCTATGAGAAATCGCGGCTAGTCATAATACTGTTCACTTAAGTATTCTGATGGCTTTTCGGATGTTGATCGGAGGCAAGGGAATGCTTTGTCGCGGTCGGAGCGGGAAATTGCTCATCTTGCGCTTGACCCCGCGGAAATTGCGGCGGTTGCGGCTGGAGACGACGCGTTCCTCGAGTATCTCGCCAAGCACCGCTTTATGAAAGGCTCTCCTCTTCGCAGGGGGGAATAGCGCCATAGACAGCCATTTTGCGGCGGATCACGCGCACGGCGTGGAGGAAGGAGAGCCGGTCGGGGTCTTCATTGGCTTTGAGGGCGGCTTCGTGCATCAGACCGCGGATGGCGAAGTGAGCCATCAAGAGTCCGTAGAACTCCTGGCGCACCAGATCCGGGGTTTTGCTGCGCAGCACGATCTTGGCGCCGCGCAGGTGGGTCTTGAGTTCATCGAACGCGGTTTCTATCTCCCAGCGCTCGTGATAAAGAGCTGCCAGTTCCCCGGCCGGGGCCTTGGCGGCATCGAGGATGGTGGTTGCCAGCCGATAGATCGGCTCGGAACCCTCGATCCCTTCCAGACGGTAATCGATCACCCGAAGGACTTGTCCGTTGGTTTTGTGCCGCCAGTCTCGCTCGGAAGGATACACATGGCTCAAATAGGAGCCATCGGGCAGGCGCTTCTCGCAGGCCATGCGCATGTTCTTTTTCATCCGCCAGAGCAAGTCCGCGCCCGTGACAGATGCCTGATTCCACAGTTCGAAGCCGAAGAAATTCCGGTCCGCCAGACAAAGCATGCCCTTTCTCAGGCGCGGGAGCACCGCTTTTGCCAACGTGATTTCGCCTGTCCGGTAACCGTCCATCTGGCTGCCGAACAGCACGTGTGTGCCGTTCTCCACCAGGGATACAAAACGGATTTGCGGATATGCGCTGGAACCACGGCTCGCTCCTGGCCGAGAGAAAGCATCTTCGTTCGCCTTCTCGTCGGCCACATCGAAGGTGCTGCCATCCAGACTTACAAGTCGCCAACTCCGATACCATGCGCCCCGCGTGCTGCCGACAGCGACAGGCTTGACCAACTCGTCGTGCAGCTGCCGCAGCGGCTCCCAGCCAAGCCGTGTACGGGCCTGAGAGATGCCGGATTTGCCTGCAACCCGAACACGAACCGATGGATCACGCAGCCACTGGACTGCTTCCAGCAGACAACGCAATACTTCGCGATAGGACGATTGCATGTAAAGCGCCAGGGCGATGACGTAATAGACAACCACCTGGGCTGGCAGGTCGCGTTGGCGAACGCTGGCCGTTCCCGTATTCGAAAGCACAGGGCCGATGATGGAAAGAGGGAATGTTTTGGTGATTACGCCAAGACTGATGTAGTCCGTGATCCGGGCACCCGGAGGGAGTTCCGCAACCGTACGCGCCACCTGTGGCCTCCTGTCCTTACCGCATACAGAATGCCACAAATCCTGTTAAGTGAACAGTATTAGCCCTAGCCTGCATATCTCACAAGCGCGCTTCGAATTGTGTTGAGGGATTTAGAAAAGGACTTGGCAAGGCCGTCTTTTCATGGCATAACTGCGTT
>DATBZX010000284.1:0-28034 GCA_036512955.1 Terriglobales bacterium | reverse complement strand
CGTGACCCTGGTTTCGCTGGCTGGACTTTACCTGATGCTGTATGCACCGTTTGTCGCTGGCGTGCAGATCGTGCTCTACGCCGGCGGAATCATGGTGCTCTTCCTGTTCGTGATCATGCTGGTGAACCTGGACCAGAACATTCGCGAAATTCAGTTCAACAAGCAGTGGATGGTCGGCCTGATCGCGGCGTTGTCGTTGGGTGGATTGCTGCTGTTCGTGCTTCGACAGGGGAGGGCGATCTTCCCAATCACGCAGAGCGCAGTGTTGCCAGAAGGGCAAAACACGCAGCAGATCGGGTTGGCGCTGTACGGGAATTACATGCTGCCGTTCGAGATTGCGTCACTGCTGCTGCTGGTGGCCATCGTGGGCGCGGTGGTCATGGCGAAGAAGAGGATCTGAAAAGCAGTTGTCAGTCGTCGGTTGTCAGTTGTCAGTAGAGGGCATGCACCGGACGTTGGAACGATTTAGGAGTGATCAGTGGCTGGGGGAAAGACCAAAATCTCGGTGACGGAAAAGAGCATTTGCGTTCCACTCTACGTGTTCCGGTCCGGAAAAACCGGCCTGACGTTGAGTTGCGCCGATAGCAAGCACAGCTTCAAGGTGGGAACCAGTCCAGAGCAGTTGCAAAAGCTCAGGGAGAAATTGGAAGCGCTGTTTGTGGAACTGGTCGAGAAACGCTGAGTACAAATCTATGACTGAGATCACAACATTGCATTACCTGGTAGTGGCGGCAGCGCTGCTGATCATCGGCACCATCGGCGTGCTGACCCGGCGCAACGTGGTCATCATCCTGATGTCGATTGAACTGATCCTGAACGCCGTGAACCTGAACCTGGTCGCGTTCTCGCGGCTGTACGGGCTGCATGGACAGGTGTTTTCGATATTTGTAATTACTGACGCCGCGGCGGAAGCTGCGGTGGGATTGGGCATCATCATCGCCTTCTTCCGTAATAAGGAGACGGTGAACGTGGACGAAGCTGAATTGTTGAGATGGTAGTGATTGGCACAAACGGTAGAGCGGTGCTTTAGCGCCGCGTTAACGGCGGGCTTTAGTAATGTTCTGGGGCTTTAGCCCCGAATGAAAAGTGATGACCTATTTTGTGACATCTTGCGCGGCCATGCATCGCAATCTCTTTCAGTGCTGCGAAACGGCGGAGTTGATGGTTGCAACCATCTTCCGCTATCGCGACGCCGGGGAGTTTCAGGTTCACGAATACGTCGTCATGCCAAATCACATTCACTTGCTCGTGACACCTGCTGCGGGTTGTTCCGTCGCCCGAGTGATGCAGTTGGTCAAGGGAGGGTTCTCTCACGCATTGCGCGAATCAGGTTCGAGAGTGAGTGCGGTTTGGCAGCAGCGATTTCAGGAGCGCCGGGTTCGCGATCTTAATGAGTTCGCGAATTTCGCGCGGTACATTCGCGAGAATCCGGTGCGAAAGGGATTAGTGGGCGTTGCTTGTGACTTTCCATATTCATCGGCTGCGGCGAGAGTGCGCTTGGATGAATACCCGGGGCTAAAGCCCCTGACTCATAAAGGAAGTGCATTGACGCTGGCCTAAAGGCCAGCTCTACCGTACTTCCTGTACTGAAGATGATTGGTAAGAGCTAAAACATGTACTTTCTAGACCACATCTGGTTGATTCCGCTGTTTCCCGCCGTGGGCGCGGCTTGCATGTTCTTCTTTGGACGCAAGCTGCAGAAGTCGGCGATCAACGGCATTTGCGTCGGCTTGGTCGCGCTGGCGTTCCTGTGGGCGTGCGCCGCAGTTTGGCAGTACACGGGCTACTCGGCGGCAAACCCCGGCAAGCCCTTCGAGAAGGTGATGTTCACCTGGCTGGGCACTGGCGACAGTTCGCTGAGCTATGTCACCAATGGCGGACACACGGCGCAGTTCGAGGCCGATGCCGGATTCCTGCTCGATCCGCTGTCGAGCATCTGGCTGCTGTTTGTGACCGGCGTGGGCATGCTCATCCACATCTACTCGATGGGCTACATGGCGCATGAGGGCGGCTATTACCGTTTCTTCGGTTACCTGAACCTGTTCATGTTCTCGATGTTGACCTTGATCTTGGCCAACAACTACGCCCTGATGTTCGTCGGTTGGGAGGGCGTGGGACTGTGTTCGTACTTGCTCATCGGCTTCTACTTCCTGCGGCACTCGGCCTCGACGGCAGCCAACAAGGCGTTCATCGTCAACCGAATTGGCGACGCTGGCTTCCTGTTGGGCATGTTTATGATCGCCTGGCACTTCGGCTCGGTGCAGTACACCTCGGTGAATGCACTGGCGCGCAGTGGCCAATTTGCGATTGGCGACCCGGTAATTACTGCGGCCTGCCTGCTGCTGTTTGTGGGCGCTTGCGGCAAGTCGGCGCAGTTCCCGTTGTATGTGTGGCTGCCCGACGCGATGGAAGGCCCAACTCCGGTTTCCGCACTGATCCACGCTGCGACCATGGTGACGGCGGGCGTGTATATGGTGGCGCGGTCGAATGCGCTGTTCGTGCTAGCTCCGCAGGCGATGAAGACGGTCGCGATCGTGGGAGCACTGACGGCAATCTTCGCGGCAACCATCGGCCTGGTGCAGAACGACATCAAGCGCGTGCTGGCATACTCAACGGTTTCGCAACTGGGATACATGTTCCTCGCGCTGGGTGTCGGTGCGTTCGGCGCAGGAGTGTTCCACGTGTTCACGCACGCGTTCTTCAAGGCGCTGCTGTTCCTCGGCTCCGGCTCGGTGATACATGCCATGAGTGGTGAGCAGGACATGCAGCACATGGGCGGACTGCACGGAAAGATCAAGACGACATTTGGGACGATGCTGATCGGCACGCTTGCGATCGCGGGAATTCCTGGGTTCGCGGGCTTCTTCTCCAAGGACGCCATCCTTTGGGAGACATGGTCACGCGAAGCAGGCGCTTATCGCTACTTGTGGTACATCGCCTTCCTGACCGCGCTGATGACGTCGTTCTACATGTTCCGGCTGATCTACCTGACGTTCTTCGGCAAGCCGCGCATGAGTCACGAAGTCGAGCACCACATCCACGAGTCGCCCAAGACCATGACGGTTCCGTTGGTGATTCTTGCGCTGTGCTCACTGGGCGCTGGTTATCTCGGCATGCCGCATAGCCTTGGAGGGACGAACAAGTTCGAGAAGTTCCTGGAACCCGTGTTCGCCAAAGAGGCTCAGGTTCTCGAGAACGAAGGCGCAGCCACACAGGTGGCTGCGGGCGAGAAGCAGGTCGAGCACACCGATCCGCTGGAGTACGCGCTGATGTTTGCTTCGGTCGGCGCGGCGATTGTGGGCTGGTGGCTGGCGCAACGGGCATACAAGAAGGCTGATAAGGGATATCCGGAGCCGATCAACGAAATTTCGCCGCGCTTTTACAAGACGCTGTTCCGCAAATACTACGTGGACGAAATCTACGACTGGATCTTCACCGGGCGGAAGAAGCTCGGGTCGGTTCGATTGGGAATGCTGGGACTAGGCGAAGGCCTGTGGACCTTCGACGCCAATGCAATTGATGGCGCGGTGAACGGCGCGGGCTGGTCCACTCGCATGAGCGGCACGCTCTCGACCTGGTGGGACAAGTGGATTATCGACGGCCTCTTCGTAAACGGCGTGGCCGTGCTGACGCGGCTAGCTTCATATCCGGTGCGGCTGATCCAGTGGGGATTGGTGCAATGGTATGCGCTGGTGATGGTTGCCGGCTTGGTGTGCTTCATTTTTTATTACGTGGTCAAGTGGTAGAGGCGGAATTCATGCGGCCGCAAAGGGCTGCGCCGCCACAGGGATTGGAACTAAGCAATGTATAACCACATACTTTCGATCATTCTGTTCACACCGTTGGTGGGAGCGCTGTTCTTGCTGCTGGTGCCGAAGGAAAACAAAGATGCGATTCGCTGGATCGCGAACATCTTTGGCTTCCTGGGATTCGCGGTTTCGCTGCCCCTGGTGCCGTGGTTCTGGGCGTTGAAAGAGCGCGCAGGCTTCCAGTTCGTGGAAGGTTCTCCCAACAACTGGATCCCCTCAATCGGCGCGGGTTACGTGATCGGTATCGATGGCATTTCGTTTCTGCTGATCATGTTGACGACCCTGCTGGGTGCGATCTCCATTCTGTCGTCATGGGAAGCCATCCAGGACCGCGCCAAAGAGTATTACGCCTGGTTCCTGCTGCTGCAGACCGGCATGCTCGGCGTCTTCATGTCCAATGACTTCTTCCTGTTCTTCGTGTTCTGGGAAGCCATGCTGGTGCCGATGTACCTGCTGATTGGCATCTGGGGCGGGCCGCGCAAACTTTACGCCGCGATCAAGTTTTTCCTGTACACCCTGTTCGGCTCGGTGCTGATGCTGCTGGGCATCATCTTCCTGTACTTCCACCACCACACGCTGACCGGAATTTATACGTTCTCGATTCCTGAGCTGTACACCACGGCCCCGAAGATCGCCGGCCCCGCAGCACTGTGGCTGTTCTTCGCGTTCTTCCTGGGATTCGCCATCAAGGTGCCGATGTTCCCGTTCCACACCTGGCTGCCGGATGCGCACGTCGAAGCACCCACTGCGGGTTCCGTAATTCTGGCGGGCGTCCTGTTGAAGATGGGGACGTACGGTTTTCTGCGCTTCTCGTTGCCCTTCTTCCCCGGGATCGTGATGATGCCCTGGGTGCGCACGCTGATGGTGACGCTGTCGATTATTGGCATCATCTACGGCGCACTGGTTTCGCTGGTGCAGAAGGACATGAAGAAACTGGTGGCCTACTCGTCGGTGAGCCACCTTGGATTCTGTACGCTCGGCATCTTCGCCTGTAGCCCACTGGGGATCAGCGGCTCGGTGATCCAGCAGATCAACCACGGCATCTCCACCGGCGCACTGTTCTTGATCGTCGGCATACTGTACGAACGCCGCCACACGCGCGAAATCAGCGAGTACGGCGGTATCTCCACGATCATGCCGGTGTATGCAACCATCGCGCTGATCATGTTCATGTCGTCGATGGGACTGCCTTTGCTGAACGGATTTGTCGGCGAGTTCACCATCCTCCAGGGAACGTTCATGGAGAACAAGTGGTGGGCAGCGTGGGCGGCTCCGGGAGTGATCCTGGCAGCGGCTTACTTACTCTGGCTTTTCCAGCGCGTGTTCTTCGGGCCAAACAACAATCCAAAGAACGCAAGCCTGAAGGACCTGTCGGCGCGTGAGTTGGCGACCTTTGTTCCGCTGGTGATATTGGCCTTCGCAATTGGCCTGTACCCCAAGCCGCTGTTCCAGATATTGGCGACGCCGGTGAACAATTTGGTGGCTACGGTTCGGCCGGATTATCCCGGGCTGACAAAGCCGGTGGTTGCGGGACAACCCGCGCAGCCAGACGCCGCGACTCCGCTGCCGGAAGCGCCCAAGGCTCCCGAGGTGAAGGCTCCGACTACAGCCAGCCCCGCGGCTACTGGAATGACGCAGGAGAAATCGCAGATGCCGGTAAAAGTCGCGAGTGCAAATTTAACTGCTACACCTGCGAGCGGGAAGTAGGGATGAAACTGTGAGCATCGCGATCGGTCAATATTTCTCGAGCTCCGACTACTTGCTGGCGCTGCCCATGGTGCTGCTGTCCTTGTTTGCGCTGGGCATCCTGCTGATCGACCTGATCCTGCCGAAGGGATGGAAGCCGGTGAATGCTTTCGTGGCGCTGGCCGGCATTGCATTCTCGGCGGCGGCAGTGGGTAAGCTGCACATGGCGTATCGAGTTGCGGAGCAGCGCGGACTCGACGTTGCCAGTTTTTCCGGCTTTATGGGCACGCTGGTGGTCGATCGCTTCGCCATCTACTTCTTCTACTTGTTCCTGGTGGGTGCGGCGATTGCCATTCTGATGTCGATCCACTACCTCGAAGTAGAACGCGAAAATCATGGCGAGTTCTATGCGCTGATCCTGTTCTCCGTCGTCGGAATGATGTGCATGGCCGCGGGCTACGACATCGTACTGCTGTTCATTGGCCTGGAGCTGATGGCCATTTCGACCTACGTGCTGGTGGGATTCCTGCGACGCGACAAGCGCTCCAACGAAGCCGCGCTGAAGTATCTCCTATTGGGGGCATTTTCGTCAGGGCTCTTCGCCTACGGTCTCTCGCTGTTCTATGGCGTTACGGGCAGCACCAACCTGGGGGTGATTGCGCAGAAGTTGCAAGAAGTAGTGGCGACACGTCCGCACGATCCGATCGTCGCCTTCGCATTGCTGACAACGACTGTCGGCGTCCTGTTCAAGATTGCTGCTGTGCCGTTCCATCAGTGGGCGCCTGACGCCTACGAGGGCGCACCCACCAGCGTTACGGGATTCATGTCGGTCGCAGTGAAGTCCGCGGGATGGGCGTTGCTGCTCAGGATCTTTCTGTTCGGCTTGGGGCCCTTGCGCTCGATGTACGTGCCTCTGCTGGTCTTTGTCGCAATCGTGACCATGACGGTCGGCAACCTAGCGGCCATCACGCAGAACAACCTGAAGCGGCTGCTGGCATACTCGTCAATCGCCCACGTGGGTTACATGCTGCTCGGGTTGGTCGCCAGCGATGGCGTGAACAACTCGACCGGGATCATGGCGATCATGATCTATCTGCTTGTCTATACGTTCATGAACCTGGGAGCATTCGCGGTCATAACGTCGCTGCGGCGGCGCAACATCATTGGCGACGACATCGACGACATCGCTGGGCTGTACTCGAAGGCACCAGCGGAAACCATGCTGATGCTGCTGTTTCTGCTGTCGCTGGCGGGCATTCCTCCTCTGGCCGGCTTCTGGGGCAAGTACTTCATCTTCCTCAGCCTGATCCAGACCGGTCACTACATCCTCGCCGGGGTTGCCGTGCTGTATGCGGTGATCAGTATGTACTACTACATGCGCATCGCCAGCGCCATGATCATCAAGCCTGCAGCCGACAAGGAACCAGTAACCGTAGGCCCCGCGATGGGCTTGGCATTGCTAGTGACCGCAGCCGGAACCGTTGGCATCGGCCTCTTCCCTAACTTCTTCATCAACGCGGTGAACTGGTCGCTGGGACTGGTGCAGGGTTCGCATACGGCGATGTTGTTGAGATAGCCGGTAATAGTTAACGCGAAACGATAAGCGGAAACTCAGCGAATCATCCAACTTTGTTTCCGAACCAGTGGTAAGGATCCCAGACGAGGACGGCCGCAATCAGGGTAACGAACGAACCGAACAGGAAGCCACCGTTGCCGAAGGCAATAAACAGCACAAGGAAGAGGAATCCCACCAGGGACCACTTTATGATCTTCTTGACCAGCCCTTTCCTCGGCGTGGGCCGAAGCACGGCTCTCGGGACGGCAGACGCAACCCGTTCCGGCTGGTCTATAAGCGGAGGCGGCGTGGCGGCCGATGCTATTCCAGGGGGCGGCGCGCAACTTCCTGGATCGGTCATCAGGCGACGCAGCTTCTCAACCAACACCTGAACGTCAGAACTCCAGCGTTCGTGGGTGAGTTCGACGGCATTGCGGTATGCAAAGTCCTTCAAATCGTCAGGCAGTTGAGCGGGTTTCGGAATCGTCGCGCCCTGCACCCGTACAGGGATGACTGGAATGTCACGGCGAAGGGCCGCGGCAATCTCGAGGCGCACGAAGTCAGAATCATCTTCAAGCCGACGTTTTCCCGTTTCATCTTTGGTATCCAGCCAGTTACGGCCGACCACGCCCAGCAGAACGTCACACTGGGTCAAAGTCTCATCGATCACTTTCCGGAAGTCTCGTCCGGGATCGATGCCGTCGACGTCCATGAAAATGTTGTCGCGCCCAAACTGAGTGACGAGGTGATCGGAAAGCCGGCCGGCGGCTTCTTCCGCGTCGTCCCGGCGATAGCTGATGAAGATTTTTCGCATGATCAGGCTCTAGGTCCCCTCGATGCAGCAATTTCGTGCTCGGCCATTACAGATACGCGAGTTTAGCGCTGTGTCTAGCTGAGAACAAGAGGGTGACCGCCCCAGAGTCAGATCCGTCACGGTTTCCGCCGACCAGGTTAGTTAAGAAGGCGGCTGTATAATCAAAGATTTGCACCCCAATTTCAAGGAGCCTCTGTTGCAGCAGGCAGACATCGGAATAATCGGTGGGAGTGGTCTGTACACAATGCCCGGCCTGACGGATGTGCATGAGGTCTCGATCGAGACGCCGTTTGGAGCGCCCTCTGACTCGTACGTGCTGGGCACGCTGAGTGGCCGCAAGGTCGCGTTTCTCACCCGTCATGGGCGCGGACATCGTCTAATGCCCACCGAATTGCCGTACCGCGCCAACATTCACGGATTCAAGCAACTCGGCGTGGAACGTATTATCTCCCTGTCGGCCGTGGGTTCGCTCAAGGAAGAGCACAAGCCGCTGGATTTCGTGATTCCCGATCAATTCGTCGACCGCACGCGCCATCGCGTGGATACTTTTTTCGGCGATGGCCTGGTGGCGCACATTGGATTCGGCAACCCCATCTGCGACGAGGCGGCTGAGGTGGTCGCGAAGGCATGCGAACGCGCCGGAGTCCATGCCAAGTCGGGCGGCACGTATTTGTGCATGGAAGGGCCTCAGTTCTCCACCAAGGCGGAGTCGAACCTCTATCGTAGTTGGGGGATGGACGTAATCGGCATGACCAACCTCACCGAGGCCAAGCTCGCACGTGAAGCTGAACTCTGCTACGTGACCGTGGCAATGGTGACCGACTATGACTGCTGGCATCCCGAGCACGATCATGTGACGGTCGAGCAGATCATCGGCGTGCTGGTGAAGAATGCCGAGAACGCCAGCAACGTGGTGCGGGAAGCAGTCGCCGCCATGCCAAAACGGCGCGTCTGCGCCTGCGGCTCGGCTTTGAAACACGCCATCATAACTCACAAAGAAGCGGTTCCCGCCGCCACTCTCGACCGGCTCAAACTCATCGTCGGTCGTTACTTCGAAAACGGAAAGAAGTCAGGAGCCTAAGCTTTGTCCATCGTCGTAGTTGGTTCGGTCGCATTCGATAGCCTGAAAACTCCTTACGGTGTGCGCGAGAAAGTCCTTGGTGGCGCCGCCACGTATTTTTCTCTTTCCGCCAGCTACTTCACCGACGTGCGCGTGGTGGGCGTGGTGGGCAAAGACTTCACTGCCGAGCATGAAGCCGTGATGAACAAACGCGGTGTGGATACGCGCGGCATTCAGCATGCCGACGGTAAGACGTTTTTCTGGGCCGGCGAATACGGCGAAAACGTCAATGAGGCCCAGACGCTGCAGACCGACCTGAACGTCTTCGCCAGCTTCCAGCCGCAGATTCCCGCTGAATATCACAACTCAGACTTCTTGTTTCTCGCCAACATTGATCCCGTCCTTCAGGCGCAAGTTCGCGACGCCATGCCCAACGTCAAGCTAGTGGGCGGCGATACCATGAACTACTGGATCAAGGACCATCGCCAGAATCTTGGTGAGATGCTCAAGCGCGTTGACGTCCTGCTGATCAACGATACCGAGGCCAAGATGCTGGCAGGCGACAGCAGCCTGCCGCGCGCCGCGCGAAAAGTTCTTGCGCTGGGACCGAAGGCGCTGGTCATTAAGCATGGCGAATACGGCGCGACCATCTTCTTTCGTGACGGAGAATTTGCCGGCGGGCATCATCCCTTCCGCGCTCCTGCGCTCCCGCTCGATGAAGTGCGTGATCCTACGGGCGCAGGCGACAGTTTCGCCGGCGGCTTCATGGGGTACATCGCTTCCCAAGGCGAAGTCACACGGAACGTACTTAAGCACGCCATGTTTTATGGCAGCGTGATGGGATCGTTTTCAGTCGAGCAATTTGGTACGGAACGCCTGCAATCGCTGAGCCGAGAGGAAATCGACCAGCGCTTCAGCGTGTTTCGCGAACTGACCCACTTGGATTAGTTGGCTTCTGGGGAAGACTCTCGCCGATCCTCCGGCAGCGCGCTGGCAATGGACTGACGAACCGCAGCCATCAAATCCTCGCGGTCGGCGAATCCTGCCGGCTCGATCGGCGGATGAAAGATCACAGCTGTCTTACCCTTGCGCATCTTCCATGTGCCTTTGGGCCAACACTCGTACGTCCCGAGGAGAGTCACCGGGATCACCGCCACGCCAGCCTCCATTGCCAGGTGAAACGGCCCTTTCTTGAATGGTAGGAGGCGGCCGTCCGGCGACCGTGTCCCCTCCGGAAAGATCACCATGTTCAGGCCACGTCGCAGGACTTCGGCCGCTGCGTGCACACTCTCGATTGCTGCCTCACGGTTGTGGCGATCGACGGGGACCATTTCCGCCATTTTCAGGACCCTTCCAAATATCGGAAGGCGAAAGATCTCTTTCTTGATCAGTACCGAGCAGCGACCCGGAATGTTGGGAACGAAGACAGGCGGATCGAGATTGGACACGTGGTTCGACATGAAAATGTAACTGCGTGCCGGCTGGATGTTTTCCAAGCCACGGACTTCGACCTTGACGCCAACCAGGCGCACACAGATATTGGAGAGTTTCATTCCGGTGCGATACAGCGGCGTGATATTGCCGGTCAAGAATGCGTGGAGCAACATAATTGGTCCGACGATCAGGAGCGACACAGCCCAGAGCGTCATGAGGAACAAGCTTCGAATCACTGTCCACCATCACTTTCATCGTCGCCGTGGATCCATGCCAGGCGATGCGTCCGCTGGTCGGCACTGAGGGAAGGAACGTCCTGCAGAATGTACATTTGCTCCGCGTGGGACTTGAGTTTGAGCTTGATGGTGTGCTGCCCTCGACGGTTCTCAAGGGTCAGTTTCACGGTTGTTCCCGCGCGCATCCGCGAAAGCTGATCGTCAAGGGACGAGGTAACTGGCTTTCCATCCAACTGAACTACGCGGTCTCCCACGGCAATCCCGGCGCGTTGCGCATCGCTATTCGCGTCCACCGAAGCTACCTCGGATTGGTCGCCAAGATTTGCGCTGCTCGTGAACCCTGGCGTGGAAAAATAGACTGTGGTTTCCGCCACCTGGAGCCCTACGAAGTTGAACAGTTCGTTGTATGGTAATTCCAGCACTCCCGTTACGTAATCGTGGAAGAACTGAGCGAAACTCTGGCCGGTAACTGTCTCCGCCGCCTGCTGCACTCCGTCGGAATCGGGGAAAGGTATCCCTTTCTTCGCATAGGTCTCGTTCATCCAATGGAACAGATCGCGCATCGACTTTCCGCCCTGCGTGAGTTGCCGCATCCTCAGGTCGAGCAAAACTCCGAGCACCTCGCCTTTGTTGTAGTAACTGATGCTTCGCTCAGGCGAGCGGTAAAATGCGTTGCCTTCGAACCAGGCGTCGAGGCTGGACTCCTCCGCCGACTGCCAGCGGTGCGCCGGACGCGATTGCAATTCATTGATCTCGCTGGCGACCCGATCGATGTATTGCCGGTCGTTGAACAGGCCCGCTCGCGCCAACATCAAGTCGCCGACGGTGCTGGTCACGCCTTCGCTGAACCATAAGGCGCGGGTGTCCATTAGCCTCTGGTAATCAACCGGAGCGAGCGACTGGGGTTGTATGCGCTTGACGTTCCAGAGGTGAAAGAACTCATGAGCGCTGACGCTGGCCACGGGCATCATGCTGCTGTGCAGGCGTTCGGCATTCACGTCGATGGCGGTTCCATATGCATGTTCCATGCCGCCGGCGCCGTGACCACGCGGAAAATGATAGAGAAAGGTGTACTCGTCGAAGGGACGGTCTGCCATCCAGTCCACTTCGGCATGGGTGATTTTGCGGGCCGTGTCCTGGAGCTTGTTAGCATCGTAGTCATGTGGATCGCCATGTACCACAATGTGGTACGTCGCCCCGTCCTGCTGAAATTCGAACTGCTGCAGCAACCCAACTTCAGCCGGACTATCCACTAATTCGTCGTAATTGCGGGCGATGCCAACCGTCTGCTCAACCTTGCCTGCAGGAGCTTCCCCCATAACATGAACGTCCGCCAGGCCCCAGGTTGCCGGGACGTCCAGGAATTGCAGGCTCGTGCCCTGTGATCGCGTGGCGGGCGAATACATCAGCACCATCGCCCAGTTGAAGAACCCATGCTCAGGACTGAGTTGGGAGCCGAACGGTCCGCCGCTGTCGAGGTGAATGTCGTAATCAATCACCACGCAAGGTCCAGCAGAGGCAATCTCCCACTCGCTGGTCTTTGTGTTGATGACCGATACCCGCCTGCCGGTAGCATCCGCGCCGCGGACATTTTCCACGTTGGCGGCGAAGTCGCGCACTTGATAGAGCGCATTCCACACCGGCATATTGAGCGTGATGTTGCCAGTGGCATGGGGAAATCGAATACTGACGTGAGCCAAGTGGTGCGCGTTGTCAGACAGCGAAACAAAGTATTCAGTCGCCTGCGGTTGAGCGCTGATGGGAGTCGAACACGTGACGGGCGTCGCTCCCCACAATTGTCCGGTGCTGACCAAGGCAAAGATGAGGTGTAGAAGCGAAACGGTAAGTTCGGCCTTGCTGAGGTGCATCACGCCGGCGTCGCAGCCTCATACAGCGAGTTCAGCCTCGCCGGCAACTTCTCGTAGATTCCTCCAAAGCCGCCATTGGAGAGGATGGCAACCACGTCACCATGACGCAACTCCGGGGCAATGGCGTCCACGATCGCGTCGGCCGAAGCCAGCAGGCGCGCGGGCGTCCCGCTGGCGTTCAGTTTGGCGATGACCTTCTGCGGATCAAGACGCTCGGCTTCCGCAATGGCATCCGACTTGAACACACCCGCCAGCACAACCTGGTCGGCATGCGCGAGGCTCTCTGCTAACTCCTCCTCAAATACTTTACGACGCAGGGTGTTGGAGCGCGGCTCCAGCACGGCCCACAGGCGCCGGCCACGGTAACGGGCGCGCAGTGCTTTCAGCGTTCCCGCGATGGCGGTGGGATGATGAGCGAAGTCATCGATGATGGTGATGCCATGGATTTCGGCCTTGACCTCGACCCGTCGCTTGACGCTGCGGAAGCTGCGTAGGCCTTTCGCGATCACATCCACCGGTATTCCATAATTGGCCGCCAGCGCCGCTGCGGCAGTGGCGTTCAGGATGTTGTACTCGCCCGCCAGTTGCGATTCGAATTCCGCCCACGGAGCGCCGTCGCGCGCGACTTTCCAGCGCGTAACGCTGTCGCTGTAATCCGCGTCCGAGATCCGCCATGCCGACCCTTCGCCAAAGCCATAGCGCTCCACCCGGCAGTAAGCGCGGCTGATGCATTCGTCCACGTTAGGATGGCCGTCCCACGAAATGAGCAACCCACGCCGGGGTACCAGGTTAACCAGCCGCTTGAATGCGGTCTTTACCTCGTCGAGGTTCTTGTAGATGTCCGCATGGTCAAATTCAACCGAAGTGAGAATCACGGCGTCCGGGAAATAGTGCAGGAATTTCGGGCCCTTGTCGAAGAATGCGGTGTCGTACTCGTCGCCTTCGACAATGAATTCGCGCCCCTCTCCCAAGGCGAACGAACTGCCGAAGTTTTCCGGAATTCCGCCGATAAGGAAACCAGGGGCACGCAGGGCATTTGTAAACAGCCACGCCAACAGGGAGGACGTGGTAGTTTTGCCGTGCGTGCCTGCCACTACCAAACGCTCCCGGTCGATCAGAAATTCGTCGTGAAGCACCCGCGCCATTGACTCGTAGGCCAGGCGCTGGTCGAGAACAGATTCGAGTTCAACGTTGCCGCGCGATATGGCATTGCCAACGATCACCAGGTCGGGCCGCGGCTCGAGGTTCTTCTCGCTGAAGGGCTGCGCAATTGGAATTCCCAGCGAGGCGAGAAAGTCGGACATCGGCGGATAAGCCGCAACATCGGAACCCGTGACGTGGTGGCCCCGCTGTTTCAGCATCCCGGCCAGCGAGGCCATGGCGGTACCGCATATCCCGATTAAGTGAATATGCTTCTGTGTCATATCTTGGTCACCGGGACTTTCGCGGAGTGGCGACTCACGGAAGCAGCAAGGTTCAACGATACCTTTGCTCCGGCAGTGAACTGTGCCGTGACCCCGAAGGGCAGCGTGATATTGCCCCGGCTGACGTGTCCCGACTTCAGACCGTAAGCAATGGGGATGCCAAGGTGGCCTAATACGCGCGTCACTACTGCTTGGAGAGTGTAATCTTGCGGGCTTCGCGGGCCGCAGTTCAGCATTTCCCCGAAGATCACTCCTCGAACGCCCTCGAGCTTTCCGGCCAATTTCAATTGCATCAGCATGCGATCGATACGGAACGCCGGTTCGGCCAGGTCTTCCACAAAGAGAATCGTGCCACGCGTCTCGACCTCGTAGGGGGTTCCCAGCGACGCGCATAGCAGCGACAGGCAACCGCCATACAGCAGGCCTTCTGCGCTTCCCGGAAGCAGCGTCTGCACTTCCTCGCTGCTGAACTCAAGCTGGTACGCATCGCCTGACGTCAATGCTGCCCGCCACGAGGATTCGTCGACTCCGTCGGGCCGAACGTCGATATTGAGCATTGGTCCATGGAACGTCACGATGCCCGCCGCATCGCACAGGTAGGTCAGCAGTGTAGTTACGTCGCTGCAACCGCATAAAATCTTGGGGTTCTTCCGGACCACATCGAGATCAATCTCCGGAAGCAGGTAATTGCAGCCGTATCCACCACGCGCGCAGATAATCGCCTTGACCTCAGCCCGGGCGAACATCGAATGGAACTCATCCAGGCGTCGCGCGGTACTGCCGGCGAAATATAAATCGCGGTCGAGAATGGAGGGGAGATAAAACGGCTGATATCCCTTGCCCAGAAGCCATGCGCAACCGGCCTCGAGGGCGTCACGCTCAATCGGCCCCGCTGGCGCGATGATCCCAACTGTGTCGCCGGGCCGCAGGGCGACAGGTCGCAAACGCTCAGGTTGGGGGGAGGCTGTCATCCGGAAGGATTATCTTAAACGAAAAATTCGCCGCGACAGAGTATCGTTGCTGGCCCGTGCAACAGCACTTCGCGGTCCCATTCCACAGTCTGTGTGCCTCCGGGAGCATGTACCTGCACCGGAGACTTCACCTTGCCGGCGTGAATCGCAGCCGTCGCAGCCGCCGATGAGCCTGTTCCTGATGACATCGTTTCACCGACTCCACGTTCGCAAAAACGCACTTCGATTTCATGATCGTTGAGCACTCTGACCAACTCCACATTGGTTCCTTGCGGGAAGTCGGAATGGGTTGCGATTTGCGCTGCCCAAGTTGGCCAGTCGGGCCGGAATTCCTGCACGAACATTACATAGTGCGGGTTGCCCATCGACACCGGAATGCCGCGCACTATTCCATCTGGCAGCCGGACCTCCAGTTCGCCCCCAACCTCGGGCTCCCCCATTGCAGTGCGAAACTCAAAATGCTGCCCATGGCGGCGGATCAGGTCGCAGGTCTTCAATCCCGCGCCGGTTGCTATCACTACTGACGCGCGGTCATGCTCCGCGCAATACCATGCTGCCACGCAGCGAGTGCCGTTGCCGGAGATCTCCGCTTCAGATCCATCGGCATTGATCAAACGAATCGCTACGTCTGCATCAGAAGCAGGCAGTAGCCATTCGACACCGTCAGCGCCAACGCCATTGTGGCGATCGCATATCCGTCGGCTGAAGGCAGCGATGTCTGCGGGAGCATGTTCGATCCCGATGATCAGGAAATCATTGCCACAGGCGGTAGCTTTAACAAAGGGAACGGAGACTGCGTCAGGAGCAACAGGCATGGCCATTGCGCGGATTGTAGCAAAGTGATGAGGCTGGCGCTCTCGATAGGGGTGCGATCATTTGTCGGACGGTTGCGGCGGTTGACCGTCTCGTCGAATCGGGCGGTAGATGGCACATTTGGCCTGACCGGGCACGGTGATGGAAATCAGGTTGGTCAATTCCTGCTGATGTTCTTGCGCCGCCAGCCACACTGGGTCTCCCTTGAACGCGATGATGAAATCAGCGCTGTGGGCCGGGTCGAGCAGGGCCCACTCCCAATCAGGGTGACTCACTTCGCTGATGACGTGCCGCAATGGTATGCCAGCCTGCTGCAGCGCTCCCACATGCTCGCCCTGGTACATGAGGAGTGTGGCAGATGGAGGCACCGCCGCCAGAAACTTCGCCAACTCATTTTCCAGCACCATGCGCGTGTGAGCGTTAGCTTGCGCTTCTTTTAGAGTGATGGGAACGTCGGCGTAGATCGATAGATAACTGGCCGAAACCAGTAGCGCCAGCAAACTCCAGACGACCGCTTTCTTTTTTGGATTGGCAACGAGTTCCGCCAAGCACACCGCCAGCAGTGCGGGGAATACCGCGCAAATCGGCAAGAGTTCGAGCCCGTAGCGGACGTTGTAGTACGAGAACGGCCACCATGTCGGAATGAAGATCGGCACGCTACCATACGCGATCGACAGCGCATAGAACGCGAGCGGGACCCACAGCAGCAGCCATGTGCGGTACTGGCGGAATCGCCACACGGCACAAGCCGTTCCCAGTAGAGCCAGCACGAACATCGCATCGCCCCAGCGTCCAGGTCCCACATTAAGCTTCGCCGCTTTCAGGAAGTACATCCCAGCGGTGACCACATGGTCCTTACCCGGATATGGAGCCGCGCCCCGCGCGGTAGTGCGTTCGGCGATGGCTCGTGCCGAATAAGGCCCATTGGCCCAGTCCATAGCGCGTCCCGACACGCGGTGGTTGTACGCTAACCAGAACACCGGAACCAGCGCATTGAGCAGCAGAAACTCGGCCAGTGATTTGGTCATCGAACGACGGCGTGCTGCGTCGGGCGTCTTCCGCCACCACAGCACAAATGCCCACAGTACGAGCCCGCCCATGATCGCGCCGAAGAACCATCCGTCGTATCGCGTTGCCGCTCCTCCGGCCAGGGCAATGCCACAGCCCTCCAATGCACGCTTCGAGCTGCGGTCGCTCGAAGTCGCCTGAGGCGTAGTCGATAACGCTCGCAACCATTCATCGAAATAGACGATTGCCCAGATGAAGAATGCCAGGAAGAGCGGCTCGTTCATCGCCGTGGTCTGCATGTACAGCAGATTGGGATTCAGCGCATAAATTGCCGCCGCCAGATACGCTGCCATCCGCGGGGCGCGAGCGCTGACCAGGCGGAAAAGTCCGAGCGCGCCAGACACATACGCCACCATGCTGGCGATTGAGCCAGCGATGCCACTCATCCACAGCGCCTTGTTCCATACGAAGGGAAGCATCAGGATGTGCGGCAGCGGAAGCCAGACCGTACCCAACTGAAAGAAAGATGAAAGCCATGAGCGGTTATCCAGCACGCGGCGCGCGATGTTAATGTGCGCCACGGCATCGCCGTAAAGCAGTATCTGCTGGTGTACGTAGTACCAGAGCAGAGCCGCGATCGACACTCCACCAAGCGCGAGCGTGAACCAGGCCTCGTTGCGCTGCTGCGCATAACGCTGCTCTAGAGCTTGGCGCTCTCCGGTACTCCTGATTGCGGGCGGATGGCTCAAGAATTCAGTCTACGACATGCGAGAGTGAGAGCAGGAAGCGTGCGAAGATCCCCACCTGTCGGGTTCCAGCGCTATTTCTTCTCGATCATGCGGGCGGTGAGGACGGCCCCATCGCGGTTGTCATGCAGTTTGATAGGGAGAATCAGCACGTTCCACATCCAATGGGCGCTCTTGGTCGGCAGGTGCGCGGTGCCGCGGAAGCCGCGACGGTCGATGTAAGTTTCACGGGTATCGACAACGGTTCGCACGATTTCGCGCCACTCGTCAGCCAACTCAGGAAAATGATCAAAGAAATTCTTGCCGCCAAACCAGGCACGCTTCTTGCCTCTCATGGCGGCAAAATAGTCGTTCACAAATTGCCAGGTTCCGTCGCGATCAAGGATTTCGACCACGACGTCATCACCCAAGGCCATCGAGATGCGCGAATAATAAAAGTCCCGCGCATCGACGACCACTGGTCGGCCCCGCTTCTTTGCCTCGAAAGAACGCAGTGCGTCGAGCAAGTCTTCCACCGAGCTATGTCCCTTGAGCAGGTGCATATCGGCGATGCCGCCAAACTTGCGTTCGAGCGTGGCTGACAAAACGATGATTGGAACTTGCGGTCGCTCCCGCCTCAGGGCCTCGGCGACTGCAGTGCCAAACTTTCCCGCGCCAAGATGATAGTCGAGTACCGCGATATCGATCTCGTGTAACTTGGCTTGCGCTTGCTCGATGGAGTTGGTCGCAACTACGTGGTAGCCCTTCTGGCGGAGAATCGCTGATCGCAAGATGAGGTTTTCTTCGCGGTCGTCGAGCAGGAGCACGCGAATCGGACGGACCGCGACGATGTGCGGGCCTAGTGCGGGATTGGATCCCGGAATGTATATTTCTTCACTCATGTTTTAGCAGACAGAATAAGCTCTACGGCAACGGCGAATCCTAAGTGTCTCCAGAGTTAAGAACAGCTATAGACCTATAGACCCGTGACACGGGGTTATTCTTCGTTCTTTCCAGATTGTTTTTTTGCCAGGCTGCGAACCGCCTTCGCCAGATCCGGTAGTTTGCTGAAAGCATTGACCGCGCGCAGCCACTGCTTGTGCTCAAAGGCCGGCGAGCCACTCACCATGCTGCCCGCCGGAATGTCCCCGTGGGTGCCGCTCTGGGCGGTGATGACAACGCCATCGCCGACGTTGCAGTGTCCGGCAACGCCCGCCTGTCCGGCAATGATGACGTTTTTACCCACCACCGTCGAGCCGGCCAAGCCGGCCTGGGCGCACAATAGCGTGTGTTCGCCCACGGCCGAACCGTGTCCAACCTGGGTGAGGTTATCGATCTTCACGCCGCGCGAGATACGGGTCTCGCCGATGCTGGCGCGATCAATACATGCATTGGCCTGAACTTCAACGTCGTTCTCGATCACCGCGGGGCCGGACTGGGTGATCTTCTCCCAGTGATCGCCATCGCGGGCGAAGCCAAATCCATCGGAACCGACAATCGCTCCATTCTGAAGAACGACGTTGTCACCGAGCCGGCAGTTTTCCCGCACAATCGAGTGCGCGTGGGCAAAGAAATTGTCGCCAATCTTCGCTCCGCGATAGATGACGACATGCGGCAAAAGCACCGCATGGTCGCCGATTTCCACTCCGTCGTCGATTACGACGTACGCGCTGATATGCGCGTTGGCTCCTATCCTGGCGGAAGGTGCGATTGACGCAGTGGAATGAATCCCTGCCGAATACCGCGGCGATTTGTAGAACAGGTCGATGGCCCGAGCAAAGCAGAGATAAGGGTTCTGGCTGCGTAACAAAGCGCCCGCTCCGGCCGGGAAGTCATCGGAAACAATAGTGGCAGATGCTTTAGTGGTCTTGACCGCCGCCGCATACTTCGGATTGGCGACGAAGGTGATCTGTCCGGCAGCGGCTTCTTCAATTCCCGATACACCCGTTATCTCGGTGTCTGGATCGCCGTTTTCCAGTGTTGCGCCAAGCCTGCTAGCGATTTCGCCAAGTTTCATAATCTTCTGTCAGGGTTTCCAAGTGCCGCCCTGGTTCTTGCGGTCCAACGTGGACATCGCGCCCCGTGAATTGCGTCGGCAAGGCGTGCATCCCGGTCGGGTGATTAGTTGAACATCGGCACCTGGAGGGTATCGTCTGGATGCCGTCCACGCCGCTGGGACTTCTTCTCGCCGATTACCGCGAGCACGGTCATCTCCGCCAGAGCCGCGCGAGGTACGAAAATACGCTGCGTATTCGACCGCGTGTCAGGAGGAATAATGGAGAATCCTTCGGTGCCATCCTGTACCAAATCGTTCGTCATCATGCCTTCGATGATTTCGTTATCCCGAAAGCGCATGCGAACCCACAAACCCTCGGTGCGAGGACGGGAAGTAAATGTCTTGCGGGCGAGCGATTCGGTATCTCCGAATTCACGTACAAAATACACACCCTTTACCTCGCGAAGATCGATGGCAACCACGTTCCCTGCGGTGTTCAGCACTTCGATCTTGCCATCCGCAATGAAGGCAGCCGAGACGTATCCGCTGACGGTGTCGCGGTCCATCTTCCGGACGATTACCTTTTTGTGTGTGGTTGCCATGGAATCTCAAAAGTTTGTGAACACTGACGGCTCGTCCGATTGTCGCACTTTTGGGGAAAAACTTCCCTAAGTTACGTAGTTTGTAGCCAAATCGTTATCCTTGTGTTATTGTCGCTATGCAGCAAAACTAGGTGCACAGTGCTGTAAGTGTTGCCTTAAGAGCAAGTTGCACACATCGTCGGCCGGTAAAAGGCGGTGGTTGTAGCGGCCGGGCGGGCACTAGATCAGCAATTTCGCCGTGAGGTTTCCGCCGTGCGCTTCCTGAACATTTTTGGCTATCACTTTTAGAGTCATACATATAGATGGCAGATTACATCTACAGCATGGAAACCAGGCTCACCCCTGACCAGCAGCGCGGTGTGACCCTGGTACAGGAAATCGCCCGGCACGCTGGGTTGAATCTCTACCTCACAGGTGGCTCGATCCGGGACCTGATCACCGGGTTTCCCATCCGGGACATCGACCTCAGCATCCAGGGTAACCCGCTTAAGTTGCAGAAAGAATTGGAGAAAGCTGGGATTTCGGTCCAGGGAGTAGACGAAGACCTCAAGACCCTCCACCTGCTGATGCCAGGCAACGTGCGCGCCGAGATAAACCTCACCCGCTCAGAGACTTATGACAAACCGGGCAAGCCTCCGTCGATCGCGGCGGCGACCATTAACGAAGACCTGAGGCGGCGCGACTTCACCATCAACGCCATGGCACTGTCGTTAAATCCGGGTTCCCGGGGACTGTTGCTCGACCCCTTCAACGGTATCGCCGACATCGAGGCGAAGGTAATTCGGGTGCTGCACAATTATGCGTTCCTGGAAGATCCCATTCGCCTCATCCGTGCTACCCGCTTGAGTGCCCGTTTTCATTGGCCTCTAGAAGAACGGACGCAGGCGCGTTACGACTCGGCCAAAGAGAACAGCTACATCGATTACGTCGGCAAGCGCTCCATCGGTGCTGAGTTGGAGCAGTTGGCGCATGAAGATGATCCCATTGCCATTATGCGAGCCTTGGAGAAGGACGGCTGGCTAAAGGTGTTGCATCCGCACTGGACGGTGGCCAAGGCCGAAGCCAGCGATCTCGGGCATGCCATCAAGTTGCGCCAGACTCTCACGGACCTGGGCTATCCGGTTGAATCCGGGCCGATGGTCATGTACTTCCTCACCCGAAAGATGAGCGACAAGGACATTTCCGAGATCCAGCGGATGATTCCGCGTCGCGACTTCGTGGAGAAATGGAAGCATCTCGAGCACGAGGCTCATGACTTGGCAAAGAAACTTACCGGAAAAGAGGCTGCCACGAATTCGGGATCGTGGAAGATCCTGAGCGCAGCGCCGCCGGAAAATATCCTGTTCCTGAGCCTCACGACCAGGCAGCAAATGGTCGATCAGAAACTCAAGAACTTTCTGACCAAGTGGCGGCAAGTGAGGGAGAAGCTGCCATTTCCCGAGATGGCGGAGTTGCGGATTACCGCCCAGCTTCCCGAGTATCCCAAGATCCTCGATCAGGCATTTCTATTGTTGCTCGACGGCAAGCTGCGGACGCAAAACGAAATCATGAACTTCCTGAAGCCGTACGAGCCACCGCCGCCGCCTCCTCCTCCAGCGCCGAAGCGCGGACGAGGCAAAGCTGCTGCGGTCGAGGCCGCTGCGGGCGCGCCTGCGGTTGTGGTGGCTGCGCCAGGAAAGCGTGGACGCAAGCCTAAAGTTGCGGCTGCCGCGGCGCCGATTGCTGCAGTTGCGACGTTAGAGACCCCGGTGGGAGCGGTAAAGCCTGCAGGCGGTGTGAAGCCAGCTACTGCGGCGAAACCGGTCCCAGAAGCGAAGAAGGCCGCTGCGGTGAAACCCGCGAAGAAAAAGGTCGAGCCGGCAAAGAAAGCTGCAACGACGGCGAAGAAGTCCGCTGCCGTGAAGAAGCCAACGCTGTCGAAAGTGAAGGCGGCCGCCAAGAAGTCGCCTGCAAAGAAGCCTGTGGCAAAGAAAGCAGCCAAGAAGAAGCGTTGACGTTGCAGGCGCAAGACGCTGAGATTTCGACGGGCGTGCCGTTATTCGGTGCGCCTTTCTCTTGCTTGCTACCCTTTTATCGCGCTGGTTTTCGTGTCGGGCGGACATCGATCGCGGCCCGGACTTGGCGCATGATTCGATCAAGCGGCCCTGCTTCTATAATCGTGGGTTGCTACGACAACATTGCAGTGGCGCTCTTCGCTGCCGAGAGGCTGGCTTGTGGCCTATAACGACCTGAGGGAATGGATCTCCGCGCTGGACAAGGCCGGAGAATTGAAACGCATCAAGGCGGAAGTCGATCCGGTGCTGGAAATCACCGAGATCACCGACCGCGTGTCGAAGTGGGGGCCACGCGGCAGGCATGGAGCCGGTGGTCCGGCTTTGCTGTTCGAGAACATCAAGGGGCATCCCGGAGCGAAAGTCTTGATCAACCAATTCGGATCCAAGCGGCGCATGGAGATGGCGCTCGAGGTCGATTCGCTCGACGAGATTTCTGGCCGAATCAAGATGTTTATGGACGTGAAGTCGCCTCAGGGGTTTCTCGACAAGTTGAAGATGTTGCCCATGCTATCTGAGTTGGGCAATTTGTTTCCCAAGGTAGTCCCCACTGGCCCGTGCAAAGAAGTGATAAGGAAGGCGGACTTCTCGCTGCTGGATTTTCCCATCCTGCAATGCTGGCCAAAGGACGGTGGCCGATTTATCACGCTGCCATCGGTCATCACCCGAGATCCCAAGTCTGGTAAGCGCAATGTGGGTACTTATCGCATGCACGTGTATGACGGGCAGAACGCAGGCATGCATTGGCAACGCCAGAAGCAGGGAGCCGAGCACTATCGCAACCGCATGCGCAAGCTGGCGGCGGAAGGTGCGGCGAATCCGGTGACTGCCGCGCTCGATCTGATGGCCCGCTCCGGCGGTGGCTCGCGCATCGCCGAAGGCAAGCAGGTTGCAGGCCGGATGGACGTCGCGGTTGCGATCGGCACCGATCCGGCGATGATGTTCTCCTCCATCGTGCCCGCGCCGCCGGATGTCGAAGAGTTCATCATTGCGGGATTCCTGCGCCAGAAGCCGGTCGAGCTGGTGAAGTGCGAAACCGTGGACCTGGAAGTCCCCGCGAATTCGGAGATCGTGCTCGAAGGCTACGTCGAACTCGACGAGTTGAAGATGGAAGGCCCCTTTGGCGATCACACCGGCTTCTACACCATGGAAGACCTCTACCCGGTGTTTCACGTCACCTGCATCACCCATCGCAAAGATCCGATTTACTCGACCACCATCGTGGGCAAGCCGCCCATGGAAGACGCATGGATGGGCAAAGCCGTGGAGCGCATCTTTCTGCCTCTGATGAAGCTGACCATCCCTGAGATCGTCGATGTGAACCTGCCCATCGAAGGCGTATTTCACAACCTGATGATCGTCTCGATCAAGAAGTCGTACCCTGGGCAGGCGCGCAAGGTGATGAGTGCGATCTGGGGACTGGGACAGGCGATGTCCACCAAGTGCATTCTCGTGGTCGATGAGGACGTGAACGTGCAGGACGTGGGCGAAGTCACGCTCAAGGTGCTGAACAACATTGATCCCGAGCGCGACATCCAGTTCACCCTTGGGCCGGTCGATTCGCTCGATCACGCCTCGCGCCTGCCGGATTACGGCTCAAAGATGGGCGTCGACGCCACCCGCAAGTGGCCCAGCGAAGGCTTCACCCGTCCCTGGCCGGAAGAGATTACGATGGACGCCGAAACTAAAGACCGGGTGACGAAGCGGTGGAAGGAGTTTGGACTGGATTGAGGTGTCTATGCCGATCATGTTCAATACGCTTCTGATCGAAGCGGGCTTATCGCTAAGCGATGTTCGCCTTCTTAGGCACGTTGATCAGAGATCCCGAAAAGGACTTACGCCGTACGAGCTTTGGCGGGACGACCGCGCAGCCTTCGACACATACCAATCTATTCAAAGAATCGAAAGCAAAGGTGCGTTCGGTGGTGCAAACTACTGGGCTTCATTTGCCGGCACAGAAGAGGGAGAGACTCTATTCCTGGGTTTGTACAAGGTCGAATTTTGCGGGCTGTTAGATCACGACGTTCCGACACCGAACAGGGACGATGTCGACAAGGCTGGCACCTGCCACTACTACAACACCGCGGGAGCAGATTTACTGAAAGAGTATGTTGGTAAGCTCGTCATCGATTGGGGATCTGGCACCCGCACATGGATACAGCGACCGGACCGGCAGAATAAGCCGATTGTCGAACTTCGCCGGGAGAACAGGGATCCGGACTTTCCTGGGTTCAGCGCATTTGTCAAACCTTTGTCGAGAATCGAAGGTCTGCCGCGAGGGTGGAAGGAAGTGCTCCGTTCCTCGCGTGGCATCTATCTGTTCACCTGTCCACGCACCAGGGAGCAATACGTGGGCTCCGCCAGTGGCGATAATGGGTTTCTCGGGCGCTGGTTGTCGTATGTGCAGAGCGGGCACGGCGGAAATGAAGGCCTGAAGA
The DNA here is from genome assembly GCA_036512955.1 of Terriglobales bacterium. Lineage (GTDB taxonomy): Bacteria > Acidobacteriota > Terriglobia > Terriglobales > Acidobacteriaceae > DASRAA01. The sequence continues at coordinate 3,544 of DATBZX010000284.1, read as the reverse complement.
GCAGGGAGCCCAGTGATTATCAGGTTTCAATTCTCGAAGTGGCGGGATCGGCTGCAACGACGGAAGAGATTCGTGAAATGGAGAGCCTCTGGAAGACAAAGCTTCAAAGCCGCGAAATGGGCTTGAATCGAAACTGACGGAACACTTCGTGCGATATTCTCGTTCTTTAACTTGAAACTCGAAACTAGAAACTGGAAACTACTCTTATGCTTTCCCATCCTGAACGCACTGAATACGCCGATTTTTACGCTAACTATGTTTCCCTCGTCCCCGAAGGATCGGTCGAGGAATTCCTGCTGAAGCAGTGGGAAGAATTGGTCGCCTTCATGCAAGGCGTTTCCGAAGACGCCGCCAGCGTCCCGCAAGCGCCTGGCAAATGGAGCGTCAAGCAGGTGCTTGGCCATCTGTGTGACACCGAACGCGTCATGTCCTATCGCATGCTGCGCTTTGCCCGCGGCGATCAGAAGGAACTGCACGGCTTCGAGCAGGACGATTACGTTGCCGCTGGAGACTTCAACACTCGCGTACGTCACGACCTGATGGTCGAGTTTAAGAACATCCGCGGCGCGACCATCGCCCTGGTCGGCTCGATCTCGCCCGAGGCGGAAGTCCGAACCGGCCTTGCCAATGGAAAGAGCGTGTCGGTGCGGGCGTTGGTCTACATCATCGCCGGCCACGCTCAGCGTCACCTGGAGCTGATGCGGCAGCGCGTTAACGCAAATTAGAGATTCTCGTATCCGTTCTTAGTGATTCACCACGGAGACACAGAGGACACCGAGTCTTCATTTATTTCCGTTTCTCCGTGATCTCCGCGCCTCTGTGGTGAATATCTTTCGCCTGGGCGGCGAAGCGCGCTGCTCTTCTGCGCGCGGCGCGGGCGTATTGTTATACTGTTTTCACATATGGGAATCGTCAAAAATATCGCCGCCATCGCCAAGGGCATGAGCATCACCTTCGGGCAGATGTTTCAACCTACGGAGGTAGAAAACTATCCCGATGGTCCGGGGCCCAATCGGGGCGCCATGTTCCAGGAGCGCTTCCGAGGCATGCACGTTTTGCAGCGCGACGAGAACGGGCTTGAGAAATGCGTAGCGTGTTTCCTGTGCGCGGCCGCATGCCCGTCGAACTGCATTTACATCGAAGCGGCGGAGAACACTGAGACCAACCGAATCAGCGGCGCAGAGCGCTACGCCAAGGTCTATAACATCGATTACAACCGCTGCATCTTTTGCGGCTACTGCGTGGAAGCCTGCCCCACCGACGCGATCACCCACGGACATGGTTTCGAGCTGGCCACCTTCAATGCCAGCAGCCTGGTTTACCGCAAGGAGCAGTTGCTGGCTGGCGTTCCAGCCCACGAAGGTTCCAACGCCATCTATAGCATCGAGGGTACGGGTTGCCTCATGCCGAAGCCTGCACAATATAGTTCAGGGGCTGACGTTCCGCCCGGAACATAGAGCATTTCCACGACCACGATATCCCAGGATTGATCCGGTAGGGTGGCGCTTCAGCGCCGCGTTGCAGCGTAGCCTCATGGGTGAGTCGGCTTCAGCCGATAGCAGGCATATTAATCCGTTCAACGCACATATTCCCCGCCCACCAGCGACGTTCACCGTTGGCTGGGGCAACCTTCCGTAATCCCTAAGAAACTGCGATACTTGCAGGATAGCCGCGAGTCCAGGCCGCTTCCTTTGTAGCCAGCAATCAACCCTAATATTCATACGGGGCAGGCTTATCCAACTCGCGAAAAAGGCACATGAGCGATTACCTAAAAGCCGTGCAAGAACGCGTCGTCATCTTCGACGGCGCCATGGGAACCAGCATTCAGCTCCGCAATCCCAGCGTGGACGACTTCTGGGGCAAAGAGGGTTATAACGACATCCTCGTCCAGAGCCGACCTGACATCATCCGCGATATTCACTCGGCCTTCTTTGAAGTGGGCTGCGATGTAGTTGAAACCAATACTTTCAACTCTACCCGTATCGTGATGGCGGAGTACCAGATGGAGGACAAGGTTCACGAGGTGAATCTGGCCGCTGCCAGGCTCGCTCGCGAGGTCGCGAACAGCTATTCGACCAATGGCCGCAAGCGCTTTGTTGCCGGATCGATGGGCCCGACCACCAAGCTGCCCTCGCTGGGACACATCGGCTTCGACGCCATGGCCGCCGCCTACACCGAGCAATCGCTGGCCTTGATCGAGGGCGGGGTGGACGTGCTTTTGCTCGAGACCTGCCAGGACATCCTGCAGGCCAAGGCGGGACTGGTTGGCATCTTCGATGCGCTTAAGCAATCGGGGAAGAATATCCCGGTCCAGGTGCAGGTAACGCTCGAAGCGACGGGCACCATGCTCCTGGGCACCGAGATTGCCGCGGCGCTCACTACGTTGGAGATGTTCGACGTCGCCGTGATCGGCATGAACTGCGCCACCGGCCCCAAGGAAATGAACGACGGCGTCCGCTATCTCGGGCTCAATTCCCCGCGGCCTGTTTCCGTTCTGCCCAATGCCGGACTGCCGCAAAACGAAGGCGGCCATGCAGTCTATAAACTGCAGCCCCAGGAACTCGCAGATTTTCACAAGCAGTTCATCACCGAGTACGGCGTGCGCGTGGTCGGAGGCTGTTGTGGTACCGAACCGCGTCATCTCAAGGCGGTTGCGGACGCCTGCGCCAATCTGGAGCCAGCGCCTCGCGACGTAAAGATGATTGGCGCGGCGGCCAGCGCCTACTCCATGGTCCCCCTCGATCTCGATCCCAAGCCGCTTGTGATTGCCGAGGAGATGAACACCACCACGCGTGTCGAGCACTTCAAGAACATGGTGCGCACGCAGAACTACGACGCCATCCTCACCCTGGCCAAGAAACTGGTGAATGAGGGCTCGCACATGCTCGACCTGTGCTGTGCCATCGTGGGCGAGGATGAGAAGGCATACATCAGCGCGATCCTCGAGAAGATCGCCACCCGCGTGCCTGCGCCGATCCTCGTCGATTCGACCGAGGCCGATGTGGTGGAAGAAGCGCTCAAGCGCATTCCCGGCAAGGCCATCATCAACTCGATCAACCTGGAAGATGGAGAGAAGCGCACCTCGAAAGTTCTGCCGATGGCGAAACGCTACGGAGCGGCTGTGATCGCCCTCACCATCGACGAAGATGGCATGGCGCTGACCGCCGAGAAGAAGCTCGCCATCGCCAAGCGTATCTACAACCTGGCCGTGGACAAGTATGGCATCCGTCCCGTCGATCTCATATTCGATGCGCTCACGCTGCCGATCTCGACCGGCCAGGAAGATTACCGCAATGCCGGCATGGAGACACTCAAGGCGGTGAAGGCGATCAAGACGGAGCTGCCGCTGGCAAAAACGGTTCTCGGCGTCAGCAACATTTCGTTCGGCTTGAACGCCTATCCTCGGCGTGTGCTGAACAGCGTTTTCCTGCACGAGGCCGTGGACAACGGGCTCGACATGGCCATCGTGAACTACAGCAAGATTTATCCGCTGTACAAGATTCCCGAGGCAGAAGTCGATCTGGCACGCAAGCTCATCTTCCAG
>DATBZX010000283.1:0-5071 GCA_036512955.1 Terriglobales bacterium | reverse complement strand
CTTCCAAGAGCGCCCGGCTATCGGCACGGGCCAGCCGGAGGGCTCAAAGAACCAGTGGGAATGAAGGCATCGATCTGAATCTTACTTTTCAAGTCATTCCCGCCTAAAAAAGTGGGGCTAGTTCAGAGGTTCCCTAGGTTTGACCGCCACATTATCGTCATGTAAACTCAAAGAGTTGCATCCGCGCTAGCACTCGTCGCTAAGGCATGTGCGACGGGCGGTTAGCTCAGTTGGTTAGAGCGCCTGCCTTACAAGCAGGAGGTCGCAGGTTCGAGCCCTGCACTGCCCACCAAATCCGTCACCTTACACTGACAAAATGGTGATGCGCCCGGGAGCCGGGCACCGGCGATTGCATGTCGCCAACCGCGCAAGCGGGGTCGTAGTTCAGTTGGTTAGAACGCTGCCCTGTCACGGCAGAGGCCGCGGGTTCGAGTCCCGTCGACCCCGCCATTCTTTTGAATGGCTTACAGCCTGAACCCCTTCCCGATCAGGGGATATTAGGGGACGATAACAGCAAAACGCGACTTCCCCACCGCGAATTTGCTCCCCAACCACCTTCATTGGATCAGCTTTGGCGCGGGCAGCAAGCCCGTGGGCAGAATCGCGTCGACTAGCTTGTCCTGCGCCAGGCGCTTGGCCCTCGATGTCGCCTGCAAGTACTTGTTGGTGACATGGAGGTTGCTGTGCCGCAGGTAGTCTCGGATGGTGAGCTGGTGTTGTCCCATCTCCGCCAGCATCGTTCCCACGGTATGCCGGAAAGTATGCCAACCCACACCATTGATACCGATCCTCCCGAACGCCGGCTGGATCTTCTTTTTCAGCACCGACGCTAAGTCCAGCGGTTTGCGGCCCTTTAGCCTCTCCGAGGCGAAGACGTAATCCCCCGGCTGGTTGTAAAAACTCTGGTATCTCCACTCCAGCAGGCCATCTTTGAGCGCCGGATGCATCGGCAACGGCTGCGCCGAAGCCTCCGACTTGGTATCGATCAGATGACCTCCCCGACGCCAATAGTAGGAATGTTGGATGTCGAAGACCTGGTTGATGAAATCGCAGTCCATCCAGCGAAGTGCGCCCAGTTCGCCTCGACGTGTCCCGAGACCCGCATCCAGAAACACCAGGAGCTGATCGCGAAACTCGAGCTCGGTCAGAACTTGCGCCACCTGTTCTGCCGTCAATTTCAACGGAGACTTTTGACGCTTGGCACTGACCCGTACGCCCGTGCTTGGGCCTCGCTTGCCCCCGCTTCCGACCGGTATTCCCGACGAGATCGGATTGTGGCTGCAGAACTCCCAACGAACCGCATGCGAGAACAGAGCCGACATGACGCACTTGATTTTGGCTTTGGTCCCGTCTGCAACGTCGGTCGCCCGTAGCCAGCGCTCGACCTCGACCGTCTTGACTTGCTCCAATTGCACCCTGCCCCAGCGCGGGATTATCCAATTCTTTGCATACGTGATGTACGAGTCTTGCGTCGACAGCGCTTTGACAGGCAGTTCCTCGCGCAAATAGTGTTCCCAGAGGGTGTTGATCGTGGTTCGCCGCAAGCTCTTGTGACTGCAGCGATTGTTGATGGTCAATCGAAGAGCGTCTGCTGCCGCATGTGCCGCAGATTCGCTGGGATATGTCTCCACATCCCCAATCCGCAGCTTGCGGTGTAAGAGTCTTCCGTTGATGTCTTCTTCCCACCACCGGTAAACCCATACTGCAGGACCTTTCTTCCGCTCTTCTCGTTCTAAACTTCCATGTTGGTAACGTGTCCGTTTAAACAAAGCTCCTCCTTTGTTCAAACGGTGTCGGCGGACATCGTCAGAATAGTCGGGATTTGAAAAATGGTCGAGGGGATTTGCCTTATGCGGAAAGTCATTCAGCCCGCCATTTTCTCAAGCCAGTGATTCAGCGCGGAGGCACGAAAACGCCATCGTCCTCCGACCTGAACTCCGGGGATTATTCCTTTACGTGCCTTTGTCCGCAGCGTCCTGGGATGCATCCTCATGAGATTGGCTGCTTCATCGGTGTCCAGCAGGGGTTCAAAAGACACGTGATTCTCGACGCGCACTGGCCTGTCACCAGCTACGCGAGTTGGTCCATATTCTTGCTTTCGATTTTCCAGCATCGAATTATCTCCTCACATTGAAATTTCACTTTCTCGCAAGCCCGTTCCCGTACTACCCAAACGGTTAGGTACTACGTGTGGCCTTGGCGAGGTACAGCATTTCCAGCGTTCTTGTTAGCTTCAAATCGAGCGGCGGTCAAACAGGCCAATCAGGTGATGGCGGTTCGGGAACGTTGGGCCTCCTTGTGATCTTGCTTGTAACTTTGCAGACCTGGCAGGAATTCCTTGCAAAAACCGCTCTCAATGCAGGGCGCCGGTACCCGGAAGTGAAGGCGCGGCGTTGCCCTGTAATCACGATCGCCACTAGATTTATTTCACCGATTACACTTTGACTGGACAAATCAGCTGGTATGGAGGAATTTGCCGCCAAATCGAATGCCACAAAAGTGGGCAAGCATGGGACCGTAATTCACTCCGCCACGGCCGCTGCAAAATCAATTCCCTCCCCCAAACGCCGCCTGACTTCCTTGAGCCACACTCTTGGGTTGGTGCCGTGAATCACGCGCCCCAGAAAGCCCAACCGCTCGGCTGCATTATTGCGGTTTCGCCGGATGTCGTCTTTCGTGATTTTGGTGTAGAGGGCGAGGAAGGTCTCCATACTTCGCGGCTTGGCGAAGACGTAAGTCGCGTGGACAAGCTGAGGGGTTTCGACGACAACGGCTTTCTCAACGTCGAAAATGTATTCCTCCCGAAACAGATAGATCCGGCGTGCCCGGCGTGCGAGCTGGCGATAGAAGAACGGGTCATAGTCAGGACGCCAACTGATCTGGGCGACATCAAAGTCACCAGGAATGCGCAGTTCCGAACACATTCGCTGCAGTTCCGCTCGCTCGACCGCGCGACGTTCCAAGCGCAGCCGGATCTGATCCAGAGCGCGCGAATACTGGCCAAAGCGATGATAACTAGTCTTGGCAGATTCCACTTGCAGATAAAAATCGGGTGGCAGTTTGACCGCCAGCCGGCTCGGCAACGCAGTTTCCCAGGTAACGAGCTCCCACTGCTCACGACGCTTGCGGTATTTGCCGCTCTGTACGAACGTGCCTTCGACCTCGATCTTGGATCCCAACAGATGCTTCCACTGATTCCAGGAGCGGTCCCAGAGTGTATGCAGGACGGCAGGATCAAGCCACAACTCCAGCTTGCGGCGCATGTCGCGGCAGAGTGCCCGGTCATCGTAGAAATCACATCTTCGTAGTGGCACATGGAACCGCCGACGCCGGAGGTCGGGTGAAAACGCGAGGATGCGGCGGCCAAAGAATGTCTTTCCGTCACGCGAAGGCTCACCAGCCACGAGAAGAGAGCCAAATCCACCATACGGAAATACGGCAGGAGCTTCTGGATCGGTCAGCATCGCGTCATAACAAGTGCGCAGTTCCGGCTGACCGACGATGTTGAATGCCCGCTCCAGCGCCACTCGTTCACTTTGCCGAACGCCCGCCGTCCTTAGCTCCAGATCGCGCAGCTTGAAAGCCACGCGAAGCTCGGAGGGCGAAGCGCGGGCCGGGATTCGCAATACCTCGTACAGAGCGGGATGATTGACGCTGTCGGCCGTCCGCGGCAGGCGATAGAAGTACTCGCGCAGGACCTCGCAAGGCAGGAAAATCGTGGCGATGCCCAACGCCGATGTAACCGGCAAGAAAGGGCCGTAAGAGAATCTTCGACTGATTAGCCAACACGAAACCGGCAGGATCTTCCTGGTGCTGAATACTTACTACGCGCTCACGACAGATCGGAATGGGTCGCGTGGCAGCCATACTCGGCAGGCAGTGTAGCCGGGTTTCAGCAAAAGGTCGAACACTCTTGGAACGGTCACGGCCCGGACCCTCCAGCGCCCAAGGCGCAGTCCGCGGTAACGTGCCTTCACAAGCAGAATGGTGGGGCGATCCTCCGGCGGTCGGAAGCATAAATATTTAGCGAAAAGTAATTTCTTACTGAATCCGAAATCGCGGGACCCGCATCTATCGGTGACATCTTTCATCTGTGACCAGGAACATGCCTGTAAATGGTAGGTTCAGAGCGCAGTGGAAGGTGTCCTTCAAAAGATTGTCCCTTCGTCCCGTAGGCTGGCCGCAAGCTAACTTGCTCTGCAAGTGCTGGCGTTTGCGGAGCTCAAACCAGATCAGTTCAACGGGGAACAACGTCTGAAATCGCTGAAACTTGACTTGTGTGGCCACATTTCGCGAGGGGGTGTTTCGAGGCCCGCAACTCAGGCTACGCGATATAACGGGACCAGGTCATGCGCGGGGCTCTGCACCGACCAGGCAATTCGGGCAGCAAACAGCTGGCAGCCATCGATCAACTGTTGATCGCTGGGATCAAACTCGGGCCTGCCAAAAAGCGCGATGCAATCAAGAAAATCCTTGAGCTTGTCCTGGATGGACCCGTGAGGATTGTTGGCGGCGCATTAAGGAGTTGCGGAAGACCCCTGAATGCGCGCGTGTCGCAGAGGGCCTTCCGAACAGAGCAAAGAGTTCCGGGGAAACGCGTCCAGTCCGAAGATCGCCTTCCGTGCCGTGGACGCCGGAGGACGATGACAATTTGTTTAAATTGGCTGGGTCCGAACCAGTGAAGAAGATCACTCAGCGCCTCGGCCGTTCCGAATGTGCGGTACGCTTCCGGCTTGGGGCACTCGGGATTAGCGCCAAGGTCACCGATGGATGGTCGCTGCGGGAGTTGCGGAAGATGTTACGTGTAAGCCCTGCCAGACTGAGGTATCTCGTCGGAAACGCCATGCTCCGAGTGCGCGATTCGCGCATATCTGCGCGCTCCCTGGCGGTACTCTGCGGCAAGATTCGTACATCGTTGGACTCCTCCGCAGTCGAACGAATCGCGGCCTTGGCAAATGGGGATGACGCATACTCCTGGGAACGCGGAGCGAATCTTCTTGGCGTACCCGTGGCCCAAATACAAGCCTGGATTTCTGCTGGCCAACTCCGAGTCATGGACACGTTTGTCACC
>DATBZX010000282.1:0-4583 GCA_036512955.1 Terriglobales bacterium | reverse complement strand
GGCCAGTGCTCCTTGTCGAAACCGGGAGCGGCCTTGAGCAATTCCTTGTCGACGTTCAGAATGAACCGATGTTCGACCGTGTCGACCTTAAGGGAACTCCATGGAATGGCAAATAACTTATCGCCCATGCCCAGGAACCCGCCGAACGAAAGGACCGCGTATGCGACGCGGCCTGACTCCAGGTCGATCATCAAATGTTCGATTTTCCCGAGATCTTCTTTTTGGAAATTTACGACTTTGTCGCCGGTTAGAGTGTCTGCCGCCATTACTGTCGGTGTTCTTTCGATTGTTGCTGTCATGATGTCTCCTCTATCTCTGCGTATTCACAGTTGTGAATTCCGGGTGTTACCTACCTACGTATAGGCCACCGAGACTCCCAAGTCCGGTCAAGATTGAACATCCGGCCCGCGCCTTGCTCCAGAATTCCCGTTTTGGTTTCCCGGTCACCACGCAACCCCTTGCGGAGTGCTGAAGCGGCGCTCTTCGCCGTTTCTGACGCGCCGGGGCGTTCCTCTCAGCTTTTCATGACAATAGGACTCTGGATCGGCGTAGATACAATATTGGCTCCATTCAGAGAAACAGTAAAAACCTGAACTTCACTGCCTCATACCCTCCGCCAATCTTCTGACACTGTTCGTCTTCGACAGTCCAAGCGTCCGGTCGCGTGAACGAAACGCTGTATTGCACGTTATGTGAAATGCTACGTTTCGCAGAGCGGTATGGACTGATCAAAACTGCTCAGCAAGGCAAACAATTCCACAATTGTCAGCTCTGTCCCCAATTGGCCTGTAATGCTCTTGGACTCGTGGCATCGTGCAAGTATGCATAAGAACCAGCCAAGACAAGAATCCAATCAAGCGCTTCTCGCGCGGGTCAAAAAGGAAATGGATGAGCCGCGCATGGCCGAATCCACGCGAGAAGAATATGACGTCAACCACACCACGCTGCAGGAGCTGAAAAAGCTGTCGTAATCCCTGGTAAAGAGGGCCAGGGCCGTCCGCGCGCAACGGGATACTCCCGAGGGAGGAAAACGATGGCAGAGCTAACCAAGGCAGCTCGTGATCGGATATCGGCAACCAAGTTCGCTTTTCCCAAGCAACGCAAGGAGCCGCTGGAGAACGCCTCTCACGTGCGCAACGCGATCGCGCGCTTCCACCAGGTGAACGACGTTACGGAAGCGGAACGTCGGGCGGCGAGGAAGCGGATACAGTCCGCCGCAAAGCGATACGGAGTGGAACTTGAAGCCTCCGACTAGCGCGAACACGCCACGTTGTACGCCTGCCGCGTCAGCGGGAGCGAACTGCTTGACACTCGACCTGTAGACGCCGGAGAGTGTCGAATTGCGGTGGATCGTTTCGGTATCTCGGCGGCTACGAGTCGGACTCCTGCATATCGCTCCGATGCATGGAGCGGCAACCTGCCACATCCAGACTCCCGCGCTCTGAACCGATCGATTTGAAATTGAAACGGCGAATTGGAACCCGCCGCGTCGTACGTAAGATGTAGCCACTGACTAGTTACGAGTTAGAGGTGACTGGAGTTGGATTAAATAGCCGTATTTCAAACGCGAATAAAATCAATGAATCCACGCTGGACGTCAGTCCGTGTCAGTTTCGCGCGCAATTTATCACCGACGTCCAGACCCTGCTGCCCTTGCGTCAATAGCCCTTCAACGTGAGGTTGCATGACACGAACAAACGTGCCGCGTGGAGTCAAACCGGTGACGATGGCGTCGAAGGTTTCGCCGATGCGCTGGCTCATCGCGACCGCTGCCAGCCGCTTTGACATCTCGCGCTCAACCTTTCGAGCCGCATCTTCCTTCACCGTGCAGTTCTTTGCGATGCCAGCCAGCTCATCATCGGTATATGGCCCCGATGTCCCTGCAAGAAAGGTCTTGACCAACCTCTGCGTGACAACATCCGCAAACCTCCGGTTTGGCGCCGTGGAGTGCGTGTAGTCTTGGACCGCTAGACCGAAGTGCCCCTGCTCAGGGTCTCCGGGACGCTCCAGCACATACTCGCCCGGCCCAATTAGCTTGATCACAGCCAGGGACAAGTCCGCAAAGTGGTCCGGATCGGCGGACTTGCGCATTATCAAGAAATCGTTGAGTGCCTTGGAATCCGGTTGCGCCGGCAAGGTCTCGCCCCGTTCCGCCGCCAGTTGAACGATCCGGTCCCATCGCTCAGGACTTTTCACGATGCGACGCAGCGAAGAGACCTTTTCGAGAAGTCGCGCCACAACGCCATTGGCGCCGATCATGAAATCCTCGATCAGGTCCGTGGCATGGTTCCTCACCTGTTTTGCGATGTCCACCACCTGCTGGTTCAGAACGACAGGAAGGACTTCATTCGTATCAATATTCAATGCCCCGTGAAGGAAGCGCTGTCTCTTCAGCGCCTGAGCGACTTCGTTCTGTAATTTCAGCTGCTCTTGCAAATCGGTAGATGAGGCCACCTTCGGCGGGGCCGCCATTGTCCCTTCAAGCCAACTCCCCACGGCGTTGTAGGTGAGTTGTGCCTTGTTTCGAACGAGCGCCCGATACACCGTCTCTGAGGTCACATTGCCGTCGGCGTCCATTACAAACTCGGTAACTACTGCCAATCTGTCCTGGCCTTCAAGCAGCGACGATTCCCCGGTCGAAAGCTCTTCCGGTAGCATCGGAAAGTTGCGCACTCCGGTATAAACCGTGGTCGTCTCCTTGGCTGCGTGGTCATCAATTGGAGAGCCCTTCGCCACAAACGAGTCCACGTCTGCGATACCGATCATCACCCTGACATCCCCTCCGGCGATCCGTTCGGCCACTTCAATCTGGTCCAAATCGCGGGAAGTATCGTTATCAATCGACGACCAGAGCAGGTTGCGCAGGTCGCGCACATCCCTGGAAGAGGAATCGGTCTGCGACGGGCGCGCTTTGATGTCCGCCAGTTGTTGCTGAACCGTCGCGGGGAAGTCCGGCTCAAAGCCATGCTCCAGCATGATCTGCCGCGCCATTGCCTGGAGGTCAATGTGTGCCGAGTGAGAGTCGCTCATGAAATCCCCGTCAGAAGCATCAAGTGCAAAAGAAAAGGCTAACACCTCGCACCGGATACCGCCGGATTGGAGCGAGCCAATGCCTTACGAAACGCACGGATTACGCTGGCGTTCGCAGGTGAAAGTACATGGAATCGTCTCACTGACGGGCAGATCTTGATTCTCAGTTCAGGAAAAGCACATGACCGTGAGAGTCCAGTGTCTCGCTGTTCAGTAAGTAGCCTCACGAGCATGGAGGTCTTCGCGCTGGAGACCGTGCTCGACGAGATCCTCTGGCCGAACAGTTGTGCGTCGCCACGGCTGCTAAACCTCGCCATGTTCTTCATTGTCTTATGGTCTATGACTGCGATGCGTTTGGAGCCTGAGGCTGAAAACGGGTTGTTGCTCTACTGCGGAAAAACAGCCGTGGAGGAGTTGTGAGGATTTAGCAGGATGCTGAAAAACCACTCCTAATCCACAGGGCGCGTGTGCTAGGAAAGCAGCATGCGAGGAACGGATCATCAGCAAAGCCACATGTTCAGCTACTTGTCACCCGAAGCGCGGGTGCGGAAGGATCATCCGCTGCGGGTTGTCCGGACGATGGTAGATGCGGTTCTGCGAGCACTGTCGCCGCAATTTGACCGGATGTACGCCAGCGAAGGCCGGCCATCGATTGCACCCGAGAAGTTGCTGCGGGCACAGTTGTTGCAGATGCTGTACTCGATTCGCAGGGAGCGGCTGCTGATGGAAGAGATCGACGACAGCATCCTGTTTCGCTGGTTCGTAGGGTTGAATCTGGACGAGGAAGTGTGGGACCCGACGGTGTTCACCAAGAACCGGGACCGGCTGTTGGAAGCCGAGGTGGCCAAGCAGTTCCTGGGGCAGGTGGTGGAACAGGCGCGGGCCAAGGGCTTGACCTCGGATGAACACTTCACGGTCGATGGCACGCTGCTGGAAGCCTGGGCCGGGGCGAAGAGCTTTCAGCGCAAGGATGGCAAGAACCCGCTTTCAGCGGATGATCCCGGCAATCCTACGGTGAACTTTCACGGCGAGAAGCGATCGAATCAGACGCATGCATCGAAGACCGATCCCGAGGCCAAGTTGGCACGCAAGGGCGAGGGCAAGGAGGCGAAGTTGAGCTACAGCGGCAATCTGCTGGTGGAGAATCGCAACGGATTGATCGTAGATGCCATGGTGTGGGAAGCCAACGGGACGGCGGAGCGCGACACCGCGCTGGTAATGCTGGAACACATCGCCGGCACGAAGCGGGTCACCGTGGGCGGCGACAAAGGCTTTGACACCGCTGACTTCATCTCCGAGTGCCGCCACATGCAGGTCACGCCACATGTCGCACAGAATGACGGTCGGCGCGGCGGCAGTGCCATCGACCAGCGGACGACGCGTCATGCTGGCTACCGCATCAGCCAAAAGAAGCGGAAACGAATCGAAGAATGTTTCGGATGGCTCAAGACTATTGCCCTGCTGCGGAAGGTGCGACATCGCGGGTTGTTCAAAGTTGGTTGGGTGTTTACCTTCGCTTGCGCGGCCTATAACCTGGTCCGCCTGCGCAACCT
>DATBZX010000281.1:0-62780 GCA_036512955.1 Terriglobales bacterium | reverse complement strand
ACGTCGCGCAGTTCGCCCGCTGTGGGCGGTTTGTCGCCTTCCAGTTTGCCGTGCTTGAGTTTGTCCCAGGTGTGCGAGAGTGTGCCGGTGACACCGCCGGACGTGGAACCGTTCTGGTTGAACTCGTCGTCATACTTGGCGGTGATGTTCTCCGAGTCGAGCGTGCGCCCGCTGTGGGCGTCTTTGGCCTGGTAGGCGACTTTCAGGATTCCGGTGTAACGGGTGACGGTTTCACTTTGGGGCTTCTTGGATCCGGGAACATAGGTCGAGCGCGTAGAGGACTGCGCCATGGGCTGCGCGTATTCGGTAATGGTGCCGACAACGATGGAGTCAGGGTGCTTGTCCTCGGAGCGCAGTCGGCGGTCATCCTTGATCAGCTCGGTCTCCAGCATACTTTTTAGATCGGCTGCGACATCGCCCTGGATGTTGTGGGAGATGACCTGAACTTCAATTCCAGTGCCGTTGAGATGGGCGGTGGGCGGCAGCTTACGGTGGAGCGTGATCTTCTTTTTGGCGGACCCGAAACCCTGGGCGAAGGCCGGGGATGGAAGACACACGGCCAGCAAAACAGCAAGTGCGGCCAGCCATCGAACGATTTGCGCGAAGCGGTACATTGACCCACATCCAGTCGGGACCTGTTACTACGGGGGCAGGTAACCGAAAAGTATCAGAACTATAGCAAGAGTCGGCATGGAAAGCCATGCGGAATGCGTGGGGCGTCCGGCATGATCAGGCGGGCGAAGGTTTGTTGCGGGTATAGGGGTCCTGCGACTCCGCTCCCTTCGGTCGCTGCGCTCAGGATGGCAAATATAAAGGCGGTTCTCAATGCCAGAAATTACGCACCCAGCGATGGGCGCGGAGCTTCTGCAGCATGTCCGGCGGAAGTGGGCCGGCGTCGGAGGCGGCGACGTTGGCGGCCACGTGATGTACGTTGCGCATGCCGGGGATCACGGTCGAAACCGCCGGTGCTGACAGACAGAAGCGCAGGGCGAGGTCCGGAAGTTGATCGAGCGTGATGCCGGCGTCTCGCACGATGGCCTGGACGGCATCCCATATTTCTTGCCTGCGATTGCCGCGGAAGTAGTGGTGGCGGAAGTCGCCGTCGGGGAAGCGGGTCTCGGGCGTGAGCTTTCCGGTGAGGGCGCCTTCGTCGAAGGGCACGCGCACGATCACGCCGATTCCGCGCTGCTCGCAGTATGGAAAGAGTTGGTCCTCGGGCGACTGGTCGAAGATGTTGTAGATGACCTGCACGCTGTCGATGAGTCCGGTATCGAGTGCCTTGAGTACGTTCGCAGGCTGATGGTTCTGAATGGAGATGCCGGCCAGGCGCACCTTGCCGGAATATTTCATCTCGCGTACCGTCTCCTGCCACTCGGGATCGACGGCCCAATCGTCATGCCATGTATGGAACTGGTAGACATCGACGCGATCGCGGCCAAGGTGCTTTAACGTCAGGTCGAGACAGGAGAGCACATATTTCTTCGGAAAGGTCTTCTGCAGGGGATCGCCCGCCTTGACGTCCCAGACGCTGTCTTTAGGTGGCACCTTGCTGGCGATAATGATTTCGGGGGACTTGCCGAAGGCGCGGGCGATGAGTTGCTCGCTGTGTCCATCGCCGTAGGCGAGCGCGGTGTCGAAGAAGTTGACGCCGGCATCGCGTGCGGCGGTGAGCGAGCGCAGGGATTCTTCGTCAGAAGCGCCGATCCACATGGATTTACCGATTCCCCAAGCTCCGTAGCCGATGTCGCCGACCTTGATTCCGGATTTTCCAAAGTTGCGGTATTGCATGAGTGCCTCGCTGTGCCTGAAATGATAGCGCGTCGAGTAGCAACGCGGACTGGACGTTGACCGAATTACACGGAACCGCCTCGATGGGTTTCGGTGTTGAACAGGGCGCACCCCTCCCCCCCTCCCCTATGGCCGTAAAATCTTGAAAACACAGGGGGCGAAAGGCGAAAGTCCCCGCAAAATATTGAGCTCTTTGGACTTGCAGGTAAAATATTGAGCGGAAAAGAGTTATGGGAGCAATTAGCAAGACTCAGGCGGCGTCCGCGAAGGTAGATGCGGAAATAACAGGAATTGCGGCCACGAAGTGCGGGTGAATAGCAGCAGACGCCATCTTCCTTGAGATGGTCAAAGGTACGGTAGTACACAAAACCTCCAAGTACCGCAGGCCGACCGCGAAGAGCGGGCAGCGAAAGACAGCAGTGGGTCGTCCCACATGATTAGCGTCACAGAAGTGAGAGGGGAGTGCAAGTTAAAAGAGCATGTGGGAGGGTACTTTGGTAACCAGTGGCCAGTTGCCAGTTAAGAGCAACGCGGAGGGTTTGCGCCACAGAAGCACAGAGAGTTGGATTAGTGTGCCCGGGCTGAAGCCCCCGGGGAGGAGTGCCGTCCCGCCGCGAGTCTCGATCTACAAAACGGTCCTACCTCGCCACTTCCCACTGGTGCGACCAACCACCAATGAGGGGAGAATCCGCCATAAATCCCCACCAAAGCAGGGAACTACTTGCGACACCAACTACTTGCTACTCGTGACCATCAGTTGACTAAAGCGTGTTTTCAAAAATCTGAGCACAGTGCGCCAGGCCTAAAGGCCTTTTTTTGTGAACCGCATTCGTCGCGGGCCTAAAGGTCCGCGCTTCCACCGTAGACCTGTGCGGAATGTTTGTGAAACAAGCTCTATGCAATTCATAGTTAAAAATGAGGGAAAATTGACTTTTATGCTTGCAATTTAACTAGAATTGTTGCAAGGTATAACTCGCGTAGGAGACGCCCGATGACATATATAACGCAAACTCGATGCGCAGGTTACTGCAGCCAGAAGTGGTGTGCGGCGACCGCCGGGCTATCTTTGGAAGTTATCGCTAGCTCCTGGCGATTGAATCCTACGCAACCGCAAATCAATTAAAGCTTGCTGGATAGTCAAGACCACGATTGGCTCGGCGCATACCCGAGAGCGGAACCGTATGCGCTTGTCGTTCCAGCATTAATGTTGGCCAGCGCGAAGTGTACGGCAACTTTGAGGATGCTCCATTTGGGCGGAGCATGGAACCAGCAAACCGTAAACGCTGGTTCCCTGGCCATGAACTCTCGCGAAGTAAATCATTTGCGGGAGCATGCCAGCGTCGGTAATGAAGGCAACAGGTAGTTCTCTCGCCCAGAAGAGAGCAGGGGCCGAAATCCCTGCCGGAACGAGCGATTGCAGATGAGGGGCGTAGTTTCGCACTACGACCCATCTGCAGAATGCGGTCTGATTTCAACTGTTGCCAATAGTTCCCCGGCGCGATTTAGAAAGGAAAGCAGCAGAGGTAGTGGAGGTGAGTTATGGAATTCCTGTTCCCCGTAATTGCGATCTTCATCACGGTGCTGCGGATTGTACTCCGCAAGCGCGAGACCATGGTGACCATCATGCGCGCGGGTACGCTGTGCCGCTCCTGTGTGAATTCGCACGTGGTCAAGGGATCCGCTGGAAAGGAACTCATCTCGTGCACCTTTGGAGGTGCTTTGCGCGCGATCAAGTTCGAAGTAAGCGAATGCACCGGCTTCAGCAACCGCCTGGTGACCATCACTCCGGTGCGGGTTGAGGGGTTCGTCAGGAACTCAAATGAAGTGTACGTGGAAGTGCGGATCTAATGCCGTCTCCATCGCGAAGCGGTGGAGACGGCTGTCTCGCGGACAGCTACACAACCGGGGTACCGATTGACCAGATTAAATGCCGTCCGGTGGACCATATGCTGCGGGTTGGCGCCGAAAGCCCCACTACGAACCTGGGTCGCCCAGATCCTGCACTGTGGTAAGCGACGTATGCGAAAATGGGTCGCTATGTCTATCGATCCCCGCGCCGGGAAGCCGGCCACGCCCGACATGCTGGTCAACGTTCCACGACTCATCACTGCGTATTATGACGAGAAGCCCGACGTTTCCGTAGCGACGCAGAGGGTCGCGTTCGGTACCTCGGGACATCGCGGATCGTCGTTGCAGACATCATTCAACGAGAACCACATCCTCGCCATCTCGCAGGCGATTTGCGAATTCCGCAAAGGTGAGGGCACGAGCGGTCCGCTGTTTCTCGCCAAAGACACGCACGGGCTGAGCGAGCCGGCATTCGCCAGCGCGCTGGAAGTGCTGTTGGCGAACGGTGTGGAAGTGATGGTGGATACGGAACTGGCCTACACGCCGACTCCCGCGCTGTCCCATGCCATCTTGACCTACAACCGCGGGCGCGAGACGCAACTGGCGGATGGCATTGTGATTACCCCGTCACACAATCCGCCTGACGATGGCGGCTTCAAGTACAACCCGACCAACGGTGGTCCGGCCGACACGACTGCGACGAAGTGGATTGAGGACCGCGCCAACGCCATCCTGGGCGACCGCATGAAAGAAGTGCGGCGGGTGAACTACCGCGAAGCGCTGGGCTCGCCGAACACGCATCGCTACGACTTCGTTTCGGCGTACGTCAACGATTTGGGCGCGATCATCGACTTCGATCCGATACGCAATGCGCGTCCGGCGCTGGGCGCCGATCCACTGGGAGGCGCGTCGGTGGCGTATTGGGGACGAATCGCCGAGAAATACGGACTGACGATGGACGTGGTCGATACGACCGTCGATCCGACATTTCGCTTTATGAACGTGGACTGGGATGGCAAGATTCGCATGGACTGTTCTTCACCCTATGCGATGGCGGGGCTGATCGCCTTGCGCGACAAGTTCAAGGTTGCATTCGCGTGCGACACCGACGCGGACCGTCACGGCATTGTCGCCAGCTTGGGCCTGCTCAATCCGAATCACTACCTCGCGGTAGCGATCAACTATTTATTCCGCAATCGTCCTGGTTGGGGCGCTAACGCCGGAGTGGGCAAGACTTTGGTGAGCAGCAGCATCATTAACAGTGTCGCCAAGAGCCTGGGTCGCAGGCTGGTGGAAGTTCCGGTCGGCTTTAAGTGGTTCGTGGACGGACTACTCGACGGCTCGCTGGGCTTTGGCGGCGAGGAGAGTGCAGGCGCGTCGTTCCTGCGGCGCGATGGCACGGTGTGGACCACCGACAAAGACGGCCTCATCATGGGACTGCTGGCGGCGGAGATGTTGTCGCGCACCGGCAAGGACCCCGGCCAACTGTATGGCGAGTTGACGGCGCTGTTCGGTGATCCGGTGTATGAACGCATCGATGCGCCGGCCGATCCGGCGCAGAAGGCAGTGCTGGCCAAGCTGTCTCCCAGTGACGTGAAGGCCACCGAACTGGCTGGCGACAAGATCACAGCAATGCTCACCACGGCTCCGGGGAATGGGGCGCCGATCGGCGGTTTGAAAGTCGAGACGGCGCGCGGATGGTTTGCGGCACGGCCATCGGGCACCGAGGATGTCTACAAGATCTACGCCGAGAGTTTCGCTGGCGTGGAACATCTGCGGCGTCTGCAGAGCGAGGCGCGGGAGTTGATCTCGCGGACGTTCAAAGCCGCGGGGGCGTAGATGCGTTGCTTCAATTGGGGCGACGAAGACTTCCATCGGCTAGAAAAAGGAAAGCCGCCCTGCGAAGAGCGGCTCCCATCAAAGCGCGTACCGAGTCTTACCGATTAAGTTTGCGGCGGATCACTCCGGCAAATCCCGCCAGTCCGGTGCCAAGCAGAACCAGGCTGCCAGGTTCCGGCGTGGGGGTAGCCGTGCCAGTCATCTCTACTCGTAAGCCTGTTGGGTTTGCCGTGGTTGCCCCGTTGTTCACGATGAAATCCAGCGTATTAATTCCCGGGAGGAACCCCGTGGAAATGCTAAAGGGAGCGAACCCGATTGAAAACTGAGTGAAGGAAGTGGGGGCATTTCCCGTGTTGACGCCATTGAGCAAGATCGCGACGCCGTCGTTATCACTGCTCCACCCGCCCGTGATCACCGCACTGCTCGACATGAAGCCGGTGAGGTCAAAGGTGATCCGATAGTCATATATGCCGACCGGCCCATCAAGAGATTGATTGTTGTTGGGACCGATCCAAGCTGACAGTGAATCGTCGCCGATGTAGGGCGGAATAGGAAAGCCACCCGCAGAGGTACGAATGAGGGTCGTAGTAGTACCACCAGGAACGGAAACGAGCGCATAGTGCGGATCGTTCAGCGTGCCGTCGGAAAGTGGAGTTCCCGAAGCACTTACTCCAGTGTTGAACAAACCTGGGATACTGCTTGCTTGCAACTGGCCAAAGCCAACAGCAAGTAAACTCAGTACGCAGAGGCACATAACCATTGAACGCAATTTCATGAGGGTCCCCTTACCGGAATTTCGGTTCGTCCCGGCAGTCATGATCATATTCTCAAGCTTTTCTCTCAAATAGAGGCTAACGTACGGACTTTCTCCCAAATTGGGAAGGAAGAACGAATAGTTCAAACCGCTTGGCGGTGCGGGCTACAGCACGCTTTATAATTGCAGCAAGTAAGTCCCTCCCAACGTGGCAGTTAGACCCTCGGAATCCTTGTCTCTCGAGGGCGCAATGCTGTCTTCTCTGAATCTGGAAAGCTTGTTTTCCGAGGCAGTTACCCACCACATCGCCGTCATTCATCAGTTGGACTCGCAGCGACAACACCTGGTAGAGGTCGCGACGCGCATGACCCGCGCGGTGCTCGAGGGCCACAAAATTCTGTGGTGTGGCAACGGCGGCAGCGCGTCGGATGCACAGCATCTGGCGGCAGAATTTGTCGGCCGGTATCGCCGCGATCGTACGGGGCTGGCGGCAATCTCTCTGACCTCGAACGCGGCCGCGGTGATTGGAATCGCGAACGATTTCGGATTTCACGAGGTATTTGCCCGCCAAGTGGAAGCGCTGTGTGTTCCCGGAGATGTGATCGTCGGCATCTCGACCTCCGGGGCCAGCCGGAATGTTCTTGCTGCTCTTACCCGGGCGCGGGACAGGGGCGCATTCACGGTGGCGATCACCGGAGAGCACGGAGGCCGGATGGGCAGCAGCGCCGATGTCTGGATACGCATACCCTCACGCGATACCGCGCGCATCCAGGAAGCCTACATGCTATGCGGTCACATGCTCTGCGATTGGATTGAGCTGGCCACCTGCATCTCCAATGCCGTCGAAGCCCGAAGGAACGCGGGATGAACCACTCATCCGATCTCATGAGCTTCGTAGAAGGCGGATTTGACCAACCGCAGGCGTTGGTCGTGGGCGATCTGATGCTGGATAAGTATGTT
The DNA here is from genome assembly GCA_036512955.1 of Terriglobales bacterium. Lineage (GTDB taxonomy): Bacteria > Acidobacteriota > Terriglobia > Terriglobales > Acidobacteriaceae > DASRAA01. The sequence goes on along the minus strand of DATBZX010000281.1, from coordinate 55,591 downwards.
TGGGGTGAGGTGGAGCGTATCTCGCCCGAGGCACCCGTTCCGGTATTGCGTACCGGACGCCATGGCGAGCAGCCGGGAGGGGCGGCCAATGTGGCGATGAATCTTGCGGGACTGGGGGCGCGCGTGACGGTGATGGGCTTTGGCGGTGGCGACGAAGACCAGCGGGTGTTGGAAGGGTTGCTGCGGGCTGCGGGCGTGCAGTTCTACGTCGTGGCTTGTCCTGGATCGCCCACTACATCAAAACTGCGGATACTGGCTGGTCACCAGCAACTGCTGCGCATGGACTCTGAAGCGAAGCCGACTTACTCCGCCGCTGCTGCAGAGACTCTGCTGGAACGGGTGGCGGCAGCATTGCCGGAGGCAGCAGTCGTGGTGCTCTCCGACTATGCGAAAGGAGTGCTGAGCGCGCCGGTGTGTCGCACCGTTATCGCGGTTGCACGGGAAGCGCATGTGCCGGTGGTGGTCGATCCCAAGGGACACGACTTCATGCGATACCGCGGCGCCACCGCGATTTGTCCGAACGCGAAAGAGTTGGCCGCGGTGACGGGCGAACCGGTCGGGGACCTCAACCGCTTGCTGGCGGCGGGACAGGCGATGACGAGTACGCTCGGGCTGGAGTACATGCTGGTCACGCTGAGCGAAAGAGGCATTGCAATTTTGCGCCCGGATTCGCGCCTGCATGTTCCAGCGGCGGCCCGCCAGGTGTACGACGTATCGGGCGCGGGTGACACCGTGATCGCGGTGGTGGCCGCGGCGATGGCGTCGGGAGTCGCGATTGAAACTGCGGCACGATTGGCGAATGTGGCTGCGGGAATCGTGATCGGCAAGGTCGGGACGGTGCCGATTCAGCGCGGCGAATTGTTGGGGGCACTCTCTGAGGGTCTGCAACCGGGGTCGGACGAAAAAGTGATTGCGAGCGAGGCCCTGCTGGAACGGGTTGCGAACTGGCGGTCGCGGGGATTGCAGGTGGTGTTTACCAACGGTTGCTTCGACCTGCTGCACACTGGCCATATCGAGCTACTTGAACAGGCGCGGCGCAAAGGAGACCGGCTGATTGTTGCGGTCAATAGCGACAGCTCGGTGAAACGGCTCAAGGGGCCTGACCGCCCGCTGGTGCAGCAGCAGGACCGGGCACGGATCCTGGCGGCACTGGCAGCAGTGGACGCAGTGGTGGTGTTCGACGAGAACACGCCACTGCGGCTGATTGAGGCGATCCGGCCTGATGTTCTGGTAAAGGGCGGCGACTATTGCGAAGTCGATGTTGTTGGAGCCGCCGAAACGCGCGGCTGGGGAGGCAGGGTTGAGCTGGTTCCGCTGATCGCGGGATGCAGCACCTCCAGTCTGATCGAACGCTCGAGCGCTCTAGCGGCAGCGGGAGATTGAGCATGGCACCGCTACTGTTCTCGGTGAGAATTCCCACCCTGCTCGCCATCTTCTGGCGCAAGTGGTTCGCGCGAAGCGCGGCGGCTCCAGAATATCCCCGGAGCATCGTAGTATTTCGTCTCGACCAACTGGGCGATGTGGTGCTGACCACGCCTCTGTTCCGCGAGTTGAAGCGCATGTATCCCAACGCGCGATGCGCGGTGGTGGTGCAGGCGGCGTATGAGGCGATTCTCACGACCAATCACAGTGTCGATGAAATTCTTCCCATGCACGAGGTGAAAACGAGGTGGGTGCCTGCGCGCGCGAGACGACTGGCGTCGGCGTTGTGGTTCTACTGGACGCACTTGCGGCATCGGCGTTTCGACTTGGCGATTTCACCCCGTTGGGACGTGGATGAGAGCTTGGCGACGATGCTGTGCGTGCTGACGAACGCGGGCAAACGCGTCGGACACAGCGAGCAGACCTCAGAGGCAAAGCGGCGCATCAATCGCGGATTTGATGCCGCCTTCGACGTGATCGTGTCGCCGGGACTGTTGCGGCACGAGGTAGACCGCAACCTGGCGATCGTCGAAGTGTTGGGCGGGAAGGTGGAGGATCGCCGGCTGGAAATCCGCCTGACGGACAACGACCGCAGGTTCGCCGGCGAACTGTTGACGCACCACGATGGCAATCGAATGCTGGTCGGCATCGGCATCGGAGGGCGTGCTGTCGGTCGCAAGTGGCCGCTGAAGGGTTATGCGGAGTTGGTCGCGCGGTTGGACCAGCACCATAAAGTGCAGCCCATCATCGTGTGTGCAAGGGAGGAGGAAGCGGAGGCGATTCAGCTGGCCGCAATGCTGGTGGTGCCTCCCTACATTCTCAGCGGCGTTCCATTGCGGTGTGCATGTGCGGTGGTCGAGCGATGCGATCTGTTCATCGGCAACGACTGCGGTACCGCTCACCTCGCTGCTGCTATGGACTGCCGAACCATCGTGGTCTCGCGGCATCCGCAATGTGGAGATCCCAACCATGCCAACAGTCCGGTGCGGTTCGCGCCGCGTTGCTCGTGCTTCCGGGTGGTGCAGCCCCCTCTGGGGGCAGGGGATTGCCTCAGCGCATGTCGAGTTAGCGGGCCGCATTGCATCAGGCTGGTGACAGTGGACATGGTCGTTAATGCCGCCCTCGATCTGCTGCGAAATGAGCAGGGCCCGGCGTTCGAGCACGAGTTCGTACGTCGCAATATCGTCCCAGCGGAGATTTGCGTCGTCGATGGAGCAAGCGCGCTCGAAGCTGTGAGTGCGCGGTGATGCTCGCATCGTTAGCCTGGCGGCAGTTGCGCGGTGGACGGATCGCGGCGGCGGTGTCGTCGGGAGCGGCTGCACGGGTGTTGTCGTCGCTGCTGACACTCGTGTCGGTGCCCTTGGCTGTCCGCTACCTCGGGGCGGAGCGCTTTGGGGTGTGGGCGACGATTACCAGCACCGTGGTGTTGCTGAACCTGCTCGACCTGGGTATCGCCAGCACCCTGACCAATCAGGTGGCCCGCGCCTACGCGCTGGGCGACAAATCACATGCGGCGCGTTGCACAACCAACGCACTGGCGCTGACGGCGGCGATCGCATGCATTGCGGGGCTGGTGTTCGCTGTGGTATGGCCGCGCATCGATTGGATGGCGCTATTCAACGTGGCCGCCAGCGTACCGCGTCAAGAAGTTAATAACACGGTGGCTGCTGCAGCGGCGTTGGTGTTGCTCGGCCTTCCGTCCGCACTGGGGAGCAAAGTCTTTGCGGGATATCAGGAAGTCCACCTGAGTAATTTGGTGGTAGCAATCGGCGCGGTGGCGAACGTGGCCGGGCTGTTCGCAGGGATTGAGCTACGAGTTCCCATGCCGCTGTTGCTGGTGATGTCGGCGGGATGTGTGACGCTGTGCAATTTTGGCGCGGTGGTCGGATTGCTGCTGGTGTATAAGCCGTGGCTTCGGCCCCGGTTGGCGTTGCTCGACCTGCCGCTGGCGCGCGAACTGCTGGCTTCCGGTTCAGTGTTTTTCCTGATCCAGATTTCGGGTGCGGTGGTGTTCAGTTCTGACAACCTGGTGGTGGCTCATTATCTGGGCGTCGAGCAAGTGACTCCATACGCGGTCACCTGGAGATTGGTGGCACTGACAGCCGTCCTGCAGTCGCTGTTCTTTCCCGCTCTGTGGACAGCGTACGCGGAGGCTTATGCAAGGCGTGATTATGCCTGGATGCGGCAGGCGTTTCGCATTACGCTGCGCGGATGTCTCGTGCTCAACCTCACCTGCGCAGTACTGTTAATCGCAGCGGGCAAGACGGTGATTCGCTGGTGGGCTGGAGCAGCGGCGGTACCTTCTACTGCCTTGCTGACGACTATGTCGCTGTGGGCGGTGATCAGCGGATTCATGACGGCGGAATCGTGTTTGCTGGCCGCCGTGAATCGGACCCGTGAGCAGGGAGTGCTATCGATGCTGGCCGCTGCAGTGAATCTCGGACTATCGATCGTGCTGGTGCAACGCATCGGATCGGTGGGCGTGATCGCGGGGACGATCCTCTCCTACATGCTGGTGCTGGTGGTGCCGCAGAGCCTGATCGTGCGCGACGTGTTGCGAACCTTGCTGACCGAGGACAACAGCGAGAGATTCGAGTTTCAAGTTTCGAGTACGAAAAACTTCGCTGACACTTAGCGCAGAAGGCGACTGCGGACTTTCACGGATGACACCGATAACGCCCAGGGTATGGGCGCTACCGATTGTTGCATAGACTGGATTCAAGGGTCGAAACCATCCAATTCTCACGGATTCGTGAAAATGCTAAGATGTGTCGCTCTCAGGAGAGACCCTTGCTATGATCCCAACTCGCCGGCGATTTCTACAGACCGCGGCCGGAGCCGCCGCCCTTACTGTCACCACATCAGCCCGTTCGTTCGGCAACACGCATGTCCTGGAGGTGGCGGCGAACTTTCCCGCCCCTCCCGGCCCTGATCGGCTGCCGCCGGAGTGGTATCAACGAAAAATCAAGCAGGTGCAGGCCAAGATGGCTGAGCGCAAGTTGAACGCGCTGGTGCTGCTCAACGCCCACAACGTGGTTTACACCACCGGCTACTTCCATCTGCCGACCGAGCGACCGCTGGCAGTGCTGATTCCTGCGACGGGCGACCCGGCGTTGTTCATCCCCGGCCTTGAGTCGGACCAGGTGCAGTTGTGGTGGGTGAAAGACTACGAAGTTTACTTCGACTTCCCAGGTCCGGTGAACCGGGTGCGATGGATTTTCGAACGCATCGCCGCGCGAGGGCTGGGCGGAGGAACGATCGGCATCGAGGAATGTACGCCGTCTAAGCGCGCGCAGATGCAACTGGGCGCTCCCAAGGCCAAACTGGTGGATGCGGGCAACATCGTCGAGGAGATGCGCTGGGTCAAGGACCCGGCTGAAATCGCCGTAATGCGCCGCGCGACCTATTTTGCCGATTACACCGTCCAGTCGGGCCGGGCTTATATCGAGGCCAATGGCAGCGTCACCGAGGACCAGATCCTGAAAGCGACGGCCGACGCCGTGGCTGACAAGATGTCGAAGGAGTTGACCGATGTAGTGGGCGTTGGCATCGAGGCCCCGTACGGCGGGCTGGTGCCCTTCGGGAAGCGGTCGGCGTTCCCGCACGCGGTGCCCAGCAAAGACCGCCTGAAGACAGGAGATGCCCTGATCCTCAGCTACGGGGCCATGGTCGGCGGCTACAACGTAGAGTGCGAGCGTTCCTTCTGCGTGGGTCCTCCCAGCGACCACGCCAAACGGTTGTATGAGGCCATGCTGGCGGCGCACGACACCGGAGCGGCCAATCTGAAAGAAGGGATGGTCGCCGAAGACGTGGACAAGATGAGCCTCGACCAGATTCGGCAGGCAGGGTTCGCGCAGTTTCTCAAACACCGCACCGGCCACGGAATCGGGCTGGAAGGCCATGAGGCGCCATGGATCGCCGAGGGCGACAAGACCGTGCTGAAGGTGGGGATGACTTTCAGTTGCGAGCCCGGCGTGTACGATCCCGGTTGGGGCGGCTTTCGTCACTCCGATACGGTGATCGTCGGCAAGACCAGCGGCGAAATTGTGAACCGCTATCCGACAAGGCTGAACGACATGATCATCATGATCTGACCTTTTGGTCGTCCAACTGAGTGGCGGGCATGCGACGGCTTCGAGCGCCGATTGTGCGCCCAATTCCGTAAATCAATACCTGCGTGCAAAAGATTAACGTGACAGCCTCGAAAACCGTCACGATCATGAAAAGACGGTTTGAACGTAGAGGGTGGTCTGCCACGCGGAAGATCGCAAGGGGATATCCTGCCAAAAATGCGATCGCAGCCATGGTGAACACGATTGACCCCTTTTTGAACGTGGACATCGGATGGAAGCTGGTAAGTGGCACGGGTGCGGTCCTGCGATACCAAGCCGCAACCCAAGCTACAAGGACCAGCAGGCCGAGCACCGTGCTGGCATGCTGCAAGACCTTGGTCATTGCCGCAGGGGCACGAAACGGGATAGGTACTGCCTGGTGGAGTAAGTCCCAATGTGCTGTCATCCAGGTGTGCTGGTGGGTGAACTGGTCCCAGAGAATATGCGTGGCGACCCCGACAGCGATCCAGAGCACGATTGAGGCGAACTGCCGCCATCCCCGAAACGATAGCGGTTGCACTTTGTCCTGCAATCGTCGTTGCAGCGATTCAGGAAGCAGTTCAATCGCTGGGCCTTTTACGAACCGTTCGAATAGCCATAGCAGTAGCAGTGCAAGCGGTATCGATAGAAGCAGGATGCCGGGGAAATGATGGCCGCTGCGGTCTTCATCGGAGATCCAGATAAAGTACTGCAGATCGGGCGCGAATGTACCGATGACTAACGCAGGCCAGACCGGCCTGAGCTTGCGGAAGGGAATCGCCGCGGCGGCATGGGAGAGGGTAAACGGCATGCGTCAGCCCGCCAGGAAGGGATTGGTTTCGCGCTCGTCACCAATGGTGGTCAGGGGGCCGTGTCCCGGAACGACAATGGTTTCATCCGGCAAGGCCAGCACGGGCCCGTGCAATGACGCCATGATTTTCTTGAACGAACCTCCCGGCAAGTCAGTGCGGCCGATGGAGCCGGCGAACAGCGTGTCGCCAGCGATCAGCTTGTTCTCTGCCGCAAAGTAGAGGCAGATGCTGCCCTCAGTGTGTCCTGGAGTGTGCAGGACATCGGCCACGAGGCTACCGGCCTGCACTTTGTCGCCCGTGGTCAGGCTGGCATCGATGGTGGTGTCCTCGGGAGGGCGCATGCCCAGCCAACTCGCCTGCACATCCAGCATTTTGAGCAGCGCCTGATCGTTGGCGTTGAGCAGGACGGGAGCACCCGTTGCGCGACGCAGTTTGGCCGCGCCTCCGATGTGATCGATGTGAGCATGCGTGATCACAATCTGCTTCACAGTAAGTCCGTGGCGCTGCACAATGGCGAGCACGTTGTCGATGTCGTCTCCGGGATCGATAACCATGGCCTCGCGGGTCTGCTCATCGCCCACGATGGAGCAGTTGCACTGCAGCGGGCCTACCGGAAAAATCTCGTGGATCATAATTTCAAGCTACCATGAACCGGGCAATTGGGGCTGGTGATGTATCTGGATTAGCGCCGAAAAGTAACCGGCTAACTTTTGGGCACTGGACTGTCTTGTACTAAGAATCACACTGCGGTAAACTTCGCGCACCTGTCAGTAGGTGTGAGCGCGTGTTGCCACTGACTTGGCGGAGCAGTCCATGGAGCGAATCTTATTTCTGACGTTTCGCAACCAGCAGGTGCTGCTGGCCGATTGCAGCGACTGCTCGCCGGAAGAACTGGCGGCCGTGATCGACGATGTCCCTAAACACGTCACCGTGAATCCCTTGGGTTCGGTGCTCCTGCTGGCCGATTTCAGCCGCTCGAAGTTCACCAAGGAAACTGTCGAGCATCTCAAGATCGCCGCGGTGTTCGACCGTCCTCACATCAGGAAGTCAGCGTGGGTGCTCACGCAGAACCTTCCCAAAACGCTGTATGAGTCGGTGCTCACATTTTCCGGGCGTGAGATTGCGACGTTTGAGACGCGCGAAGAAGCCCTGGAGTACCTGGTCGAAGAGTAATTTTCACTGCGAGGCGCAAACAGCAAAAGCCTCCTGATGCCGGGGAGGCGTTGATCTTTGGCGCGAACAAAACGACCGAACGCGCTAGCGACTCGGCGTAGCCGGCGACGGCGCAGGTGCCGGGGCCTTCTGAGCCGGAGCAGACTTGGTGTTGCCCAGCACCGACCCGCTGCTCACGCCACGGCGGGTGGCCAGCACAGAAAGCGTGATCGAGGTGACCATGAACGCGATGGCCGCGTAGGTGGTAGCCCGGCTGAGTACGGTTCCCGCGGTGCGGGCGCCGAAAGCAGTCTGGCTGCCAGCGCCGCCAAAGGCGGCCGCGATGTCGGCGCTCTGTCCGTGCTGCAGCAGCACGACAATGATGAGGAAGGCACAAACCAGTACGTGAATGATGGTGATCAGAACTATCATGGATATCTCAGTCTTCGCTCCGGGCGGCGGCTCGAGGCACGCAAAAACACGCCCACACACCCAAATTCATACTCTCAATACGCTGGGACAGCTGAATCATGGTGCGGAAGGGGGGACTTGAACCCCCATGCCTTTTGGGCGCCACCCCCTCAAGATGGTGTGTCTGCCAATTTCACCACTTCCGCACACGCGACAGGGACGGCAAATCCGTCTTCCAAGCCGAACGTTGAGGCTCTCTAAGTATAGCAAAGACAGTCATTCGGGAGACGGCGCGGAAAATGTGGAACACTCCCGAAGATGTCACTTTTGCCTACGAGTTTCGGTCGGTGCGAACCGCGATGCGCTGATGGAGACCCGAAGAAACCCTAGAAGTAAATGCCGAAGCCGAATTGCGGGCCGTTCAGGGTCTGGCTGACGTTGAAGGTTCCGAGCAACGGTCTGGTGTCCGTCAGACTGAAGTGGATCACGCCGTAGCCCAGGGTAAGTCCGAAATGTTTGGCGAACTGCCAGTCGGCGCTGCCTTGCGCTGACCAATCGACATCCGCGCCAACTCCGAATCCCCCGCCCTGAAGATTCACCTTGGCGGTCCACTTCTTGGAGAGTTGCCGGTTCCAGAGCACACCAATCAAAGGATCCCAGACTCCGGGCTTGCGATTGAAGGACGGGAACGTGCCCAACGTGACGTTGTAGTCGAGCGCCAGCCGGCGGAATCCGCCGGTGACGTAGAAGTCGCGATAAAACTTGTACCCAACCAATCCGCCGCCAAAGATGGCGTTGACATCGACGTTCAGGTGAGGAGTAGTCCTGGAAGAACTCATGCCCGCCCACATGGCGTTGCCTTCCGCGTACCACTTGGCTTTCTGGACGGTGAAGCCGAACATGGCTGCGCCGTTGAATGAAGCATTGGTACTACCCGAGCCGCCGCCCGGGGTGCTCGGCGTGTCGGGAACGCGCACCTGTGCGCCCATGATTGGGGCCCAGGCGAGGATGGGATAAATCACCACCTTCAACTTATCGGGGTCGGGTGCGGTTTGGGGATTGGACTTCGGATCAGCCGGCAGCGACCCGGGCTCGCCAGAGAGTATGGCGCCGGCCGCGGAGCCAGCCTCGGGTAGGAAATCGGCAGTGGCCGAGGGTTCCGGCGCGATTAGGGCCTGCGATTGGCAGATCTGTGAACTTCCGATGAACAACGCGAAAGTAATCAATAAGTACAAAAGGGCAGGTCTCTGAAACAGCATGCGAAAGTTTTCTCCCCTCTGCCGACGCTGGGCCAACTGATCCTGTCGTGGCAGATGACTAGTACCCGCAAAGGGACCCAGCAACCACGTTCTGGGCACAATTCCGGATCTGATTATGTGATATCTAAGTCTACCAGTAACCGGTTTGGAGAGGCCGGGCGTAGAGGGTAATTCTACCTAAGTACATGCATAATCAATTGATTGCATCGGGCGCAGAAGGTTGCGATGCTGCCCGCCCAGGCCATTGAGATGGAGCGGTATTCGTAGACAGCTTCTGAAAACGGATGCCTTGGGCCTTCGTGGTCGAAATAATATCGAGACCTCCAACCGACGACCCTATTTCCTGAGATTTCGTAGGCGGTTCCTCGGACCTACTCTCCAGCCTTGACCGCCAAAGTTTCTACCACTGCTATGTTTTGGAGCAATTCCGGTGGCACACCGTGCCGCGCCTGCAAATATGCTGGGCTGTTGTACGAAACCCACACCTTCCCCTGGACATCTTCCCAGACCAGAATCTTAAGTGGGAGATCGATGGCGATGCTGGGAGCGGCCAGCATGAGAGGCGTACCGGCCTTCGGGCTGCCAAAAATCATAAGCTTGGTCGGACGCATGTTCATCCCCGCTTTTTCAGCTTCCCCGCTATGGTCGACCAGCGCGAAAAGGGTAACTCCTTTTGCCTGCAAAATCCCCTTGAGCTTTTCCACGGTCTGATCCACGGAGTGGTTACTAGGTATGGCAGTGATCCCGTTGTCATGAGTTGGCGTCATAGACATCTCCTGGGAGTTTATAGAATGCGAAGGCGCGGAACGTCGAACTGAGATAAGGTAGATCACCATGGCCATGCCTATCAATGCCAGGAAGAAGGCCATCGCAACTGGTTGGATAGAAGGGTAAGGGTGGGTCCTCTCTCCGTGATCCAACCTCCGGACCATCACTTTAGGCCCGCGCTCTGCTGAACATCTGCTGGCCCGTTCATCTCACGGCCTTCTGCTGGGATCCTTCAAGACCAGGAGGGCTGCATTTTACAACGACCACGATCGGCTTAGCGGCAAGAAAAAGGAGCGGCACGAGCGACGCGCCGCCCCTGGGTGTCCAATACGGTGCTCAGTACTTCACAATCTTGATGAAGTTCTTGGGGTCGAGACTTGCGCCGCCAACCAGCGCGCCATCAATTTCCTCCTCCGACATGAGGGAGGTGGCATTGTCGGGTTTCACACTCCCGCCGTAGAGGATGCGGAGTTGTGCGGCGAAGTCGTCGCCGAAGCCCTTGGCGGCTTCGTGACGGATCACCGCATGCGCGTCGGAAGCCATCTGGGGAGTCGCGGTCTTGCCGGTGCCGATCGCCCAAACCGGTTCGTAGGCGATACAGAGCTTCGCCGCCTTTTTGGCCGAGATGCCGTTGAATGCCCGCACGCACTGGCGGCGCAGTACATCTTCGGTCAGTCCCGCCTCACGCTCTTCCAGAACTTCTCCCACGCACACGATCGGGGTGAGCCCGCCCTCGAGGGCAAATTCCAGCTTGCGATTTACCGTGTCGTCGGTTTCGTTGAAGTACTGACGGCGCTCGGAGTGTCCGATGATCACGTGAGTCACGTCGAGGTCATTCAGCATCGGGACAGAGATTTCGCCAGTAAACGCGCCCTCTTTTTCCCAGTGGGTGTTCTGGGCGCCCACGGCGACGTTGGAGCCCTTCACCGCTGCGACCGCGGTATGCAAATCGATGTAAGGTGGGCACACCACGATTTCGTCGCGGGTGTGATCGGCCACGAGAGGCAGAAACTCCGAAAAAAACGCAGCAGTCTGCGCGGGCGTTTTGTACATCTTCCAGTTGGCGGCGATGACTTTCTTACGTGACATGGCAAGAGTCCATTCTTAGGGATTTACTTCCAGCATATACTTTCGCAACTCTGCAGAAATATTGAAGAGCGGCGGTGTCGTACAAAACAAACTTCACTTCTCGAACATGCGCGACGTGCTCCAACGCACGGGCCGCGCTGGCGACCGCGACTTCCGCGGCCTGGTCGACGGGATAGCCATAGACCCCGGTCGATATTGCAGGGAAGGCAATGGTCTGAAGCTGCAATTCGTCAGCCAAGCGGATGGACTCTTCATGGCAACTTGCCAGCGTTTCGGGCTCGCCTTGCTGTCCGCCGCTCCACATCGGGCCAACCGTGTGGATCACATGCTTCGCAGCTAATCGTCCGGCGGCCGTGGCGACGGCGTGGCCTGCGGGCAATCGTCCCTGGCGTGCAACGATGGCTTTGCAGGCTTCGAGGATTGCCGGGCCACCAGCGTGATGGATGGCGCCGTCCACGCCGCCTCCACCGAGCAGGGAAGAATTCGCAGCATTCACGATGGCGTCGCAGATTTCGCGCGTGATGTCGCCCGGGCCGGCGATCACCAGAGAACGCCCCGGGGCGATGGCGATTCGTAGCTGCGCGGGAGAATTCGTCATGCGGCGACCCTGGGCGAATGATGCCGGTTGGTGTTCGTGCTTTGTTTCACATACGCCGCTGTACAAGTGCCAAGCGAGTGTGCTGAAAGCTTGCTACTTGTTGGTCAGCGCCTCTACGCCCGGCAATTTCTTTCCCTCCAGAAATTCCAGCGACGCTCCACCGCCGGTGGAAATGTGGGAAATCTTGTCGGCCACGCCCGCAGCCTTGACCGCAGCGACGCTGTCGCCGCCGCCCACAATCGAGATGGCTGCGCCGTTGTCGGCCACTGCATCTGCAATTTTCCTGGTTCCCTTGGCAAAGGCTTCGATCTCGAAGACACCCATCGGACCGTTCCACACGATGGTGCGGGCGTTTCCGATCTCGGAGACAAACAACTCCACCGACTTGGGGCCGATGTCGAGCGCCATCATGTCCGCCGGGATCGCCTGTCCCTCGCCAATGTGCTGAATGCGTGCGTCCGCCGCGACCCTATCTGCAACGACGTGATCAACCGGCAGCAGGAACTTCACATGCTTGGCCTTGGCTTCTGCCAGCGTCTGCTTGGCGAGATCCAACTTGTCAGCCTCAAGCAGCGACTTGCCGATCTCGTGGCCCTGCGCCTTAAGGAAGGTGTACGCCATGCCGCCGCCGACAATCAGCGTATCGACTTTGGTCATCAGGTGGTGGATGACGCCGATCTTGTCGCTGACCTTGGCTCCGCCGAGGATGGCCACAAACGGCTTATGAGGATGGCTGAGCGCCTTGCCGAGGTACTCCAACTCTTTCTCCATGAGAAGACCGGCGGCGTTCTTCTCGACGAAGTGGGTGATGCCCTCAGTCGAGGCGTGCGCCCGATGGGCCGATCCAAACGCGTCGTTCACGTAGTAATCGCAGAGTTTGGCGAGGTGGCGGGCGAATTCAGGATCGTTGGCTTCTTCTTCGGCGTGGAAGCGCAGGTTTTCGAGCAACAAGGTCTGTCCCTGCTCTAGCTTGGTGGCCATTTCCTCGGTCTGCGGACCGATGCAGTCGGGAGAGAAGCCAACGTTCTCACCGCGGCGCAGAACTTCATCCAGCAGGATGCGCAACCGTTCGGCGACAGGCTTCAGGCTCATCTTCAGATTGGGTTTGCCTTTAGGACGTCCCAGGTGCGACGCCAGGATGAGACGAGCGCCATGACGCAGGGCGTACTCGATGGTGGGCAGGGTCTCGCGGATGCGAGTGTCGTCCATGACGCGTCCGTCGTCGAGCGGAACATTGAAGTCCACGCGCATGAAAACTCGTTTGCCGCTGAGAGGAAGATCACGAATGGATAACTTCGACATAAAACCAGCTCCCGCACGCTCTAGCGTGGCAATTTGAACTGCTCCGCCGAAAGTTTAACCCCAGCCCGGAACGTAAATGATGGAGAACGAGCCGTCGAGGCGTCGAATGAGGAACCAAATGGGCTTCCCGGCAGGCCTGCTGACCTGCCGGGAGAATAGTGTCATAGCGGACTGCGCGCCCCAACGCAGCTCACCGAGTCCTACATCGTGGGACTACAGGCCCTTACTGGCGATGTAGTGGATCAGGTCCTTCACACGGCAGGAATATCCCCACTCGTTGTCGTACCATGCGATCACTTTCACGCAGTTACCAGCCACAACGCGAGTCATGGGCGCGTCCACGATTGACGAACGCGAGTCGCCCTTGTAGTCGGACGACACCAGTTCGGCGGTCTCGTAGCCCAGGTAGCCTTTCAACCGTCCGGCATCAGCAGCCGCTTTGAGGGCCGCGTTCACTTCCTCAACCGTGGTCGCCTTCTCTACGAAAACCACCAGGTCAACCACCGAAACGTTAGGCGTGGGCACGCGCATCGAGAACCCGTCCAGCTTGCCTTTCAGGCTGGGAATTACGAGCGAGAGTGCCTTGGCCGCGCCAGTCGAGGTGGGAATCATGGACAGCGCGGCCGCGCGGGCGCGACGCAGGTCCTTGTGCGGGAAGTCCAGGATCACCTGATCGTTGGTGTAGGAGTGAATGGTGGTCATGGTGCCGCTGACAATCTTGAACTTGTCATGGAGAACCAGGGCCACGGGCGCCAGGCAGTTGGTAGTACACGATGCGTTGGAGATGATGTTGTCCTTCGCCGCAACGTACTTGTCCTCATTCACGCCCATCACAATGGTGATGTCTTCGCCGGTTGCCGGAGCCGAGATGATGACCTTCTTGACCGTGCCCTGCAAGTGCTTCTTGGCGTCATCTGCCTTGGTGAACTTGCCGGTGGACTCGATCACGACCTGTACGCCGAGGGAACTCCAGTCTAGCTTGGCGGGCTCGCGCTCGGAGAACACGCGGATCTTCTTGCCATCTACAGTGATGAAGTCGTCGCCGGCGGTGATGTCGTTGTGAAGATTGCCGAGGACCGAGTCGTACTTCAACAGATGCGCCAGCGTTTTAGGGCTGGTCAGATCGTTGACCGCTACGATGTCAATTTCCTTGTCATTGAGTGCAGTACGAAGAACGTTGCGGCCAATGCGGCCAAATCCGTTGATACCTACTTTAATCGCCATGTCACCTCTCAAGAAATGTCATTACTTGTTGTTGCCAATGAATCCGAAACTTCCGGAGTATGAATGCATACAACTTTTATAGCTGCCGGAAGTAAGAGGTTAGCATCCAGCGCAGGGTGCGGCAAATGGAGGACATCACAAGGTGGATAGGGCGCAGGTCACATAAGTGTGGTCAGGACGAACCGGCGGGTGCCCGGTGAGGCAATTGCCGCCGTCCGCCCAAGCGTGTTACAAGTGCAATATGCGCAGATGGATGCGCGACCGTTCGAAGCGGCGCAAACAGCAACCCGACAAGCAGGGGCCCGAACAACCGGCGCCTCTCCAGCCCAAGTTTCCCGAACCCATACCCGATGATATTGGCAACCGTGTGGAGCAGCCTCAACATCAGGCGCCCGCAGCGGCTTATGCCGAGCCGGACTTCCAGGAAAATCAGCCCGCCGCCCAGACCGGTGGTGGAGAAGAACCTCCGCAGGGCCCGCGCCGGGACCGCGATCGCAATCGCCGCCGGGGACGCCGCGGGCGCGGTGGCCGGCCGCAGACGCCAAGCCAGGCTCCGGCGATGCCCACCCCGGGTGGGCCCACCGGCGAAGCTTCCGAGGCCGATACTGCGCCAGAATTGACAGAAGCGGCTGCAGCTAATGCAGCACGTCCTCCGGCGCCGCACGATGCCAAGAAGACCAAAGGCGCGGTGGTGCTGGCGATCGGGCTACCCGGCTCCGGCAAGAGCACGTGGTTTAAGCGTCACAATATTCTGCCGCTATCGAGCGACATGGTCCGCATCCTGCTGTTTGACGATGTGACCGAACAGCGCTATCAGGACCTGGTCTTTTCCACACTGCGGTCGATGCTGCGCGCCAGGCTGCTGGCCAAGCGTCCGTGGAATTACGTGGACGCCACCAACCTGTCGCCGCACGAGCGTCGCAGTTGGGTGAAGCTGGCGCAGGATTTCGGCTACGAAGCGCAAGCTGTGTTCTTCGACGTTCCGCCCGAGGTATGCATCGAGCGCAACCGCCGTCGCGAACGCAATGTTCCTGAGGACGTCATGCTGCGCATGGCGAGCAAGCTGCGTCCGCCGAAGTTCGAGGAAGGTTTCGCGAAGATCACCGTGGTGCGCCTGAAGCGTAAAGAAGGCGAGGCCGCCGTAGCGGAAACGGCCGAGGAGTCCCGAGTGGAACTTCCGATCGAACCGGATGAAGGCGAAGCTCCCGAAGTGGACGAGCCGGAATATTAAGAGCTAGAAAGATTTGAACGGGCGCCAGTAGAGAGGACTCTGCGGCGCCTTTTCTTCATGGACCGGATCGAACCCGCTCGGTGCTGTTCCTACCGCTCCAACAACTTCTCAAGATCCGCGAAGAAGCTGGGGTAGGAAATCGCTACGCATTCGGAGTTGTGGATGAGCGTGTCTCCTTCGGCGCGCAACGCCGCGACGGCAAATGCCATGGCGATACGATGATCGCCAAAGCTCTCGATCTCGGCGCCATGCAACTTCTGGCCGCCGGGAATTCGCCAGCCGTCGGCCGTCTGCTCCACTTGCGCGCCCATCGCTTCCAAATTGCCCGTCACCGCTGACAGCCGGTCCGACTCTTTCACGCGCAACTCGCCGGCATCACGCACCACCAGTCCAGCGCCGTAGGGAGCCGTCGCCGCCAGCACTGGCAACTCGTCGATGAGAAGAGCGGTCTGTGCTCCGGAGATTTCCAAGGGCTTGCTCTTACCGGGCACCAGCGAGATCGTGCCCACCAACTCGCCATGCTGTTCTTCGACACTCAACACGGATACACGACATCCCATCGCGGTCAACACATCGAGCAAAGCCGAACGAGTAGGATTCAGCAGCACCCCATCGATGACAAGATTGGATTCGGGAAAGATCGCCGCTGCACAAAGGAAGAACGCCGCCGAAGAGCTGTCGCCCGGGATGAAGGCGTCCAAGGGATGCAACGCTTGCCCGCCTGCGATGGTTACACTGTTTCGAGAACGAAGAACTTCCGCGCCGAAGGCGCGCAGCGCAAGTTCGCCATGATCGCGCGTGGCGACCGGCTCTTCCACCGTGGTTTGTCCATCGGCGAGCAATCCAGCGAAAAGCAGGCAGGTCTTGACCTGCGCACTGGCCACCGGGACGCGATACGTAATGCCGAGCAGCGCGGTGCCGCTGATACTGAGCGGTGCGCAATCATTGTTGGCAACGATCTCAGCGCCCATCCGGCGCAATGGTTCCATCACGCGCTTCATGGGCCGTCGCGAAAGCGACTCGTCGCCGATCAACTCGCTGGTAAAGGTCTGTGCCGCTACGATGCCCGACAACATCCGCATGGTCGAGCCCGAGTTGCCGCAGTCGAGCGCAGTGTTGGGGGCGTGCAACAGCGGGCCGATGCCGTCGATTATGACCGCTCCTGATTCTTCGCGTTCGACCGCGCAGCCGAGGGCGCGCACACAGCCCAGGGTGCTGTTGCAGTCCGCGCCCGGGGAGTAGTTCTCAAAGCGCGAGCGCCCCGCAGCCAGCGCCGCCAGCATGGCGTAGCGGTGCGAAATCGACTTGTCGCCGGGTACGCGAATGCTTCCCAGAAGATTGCGCGCCGGACGAATAACCACCGACTCTTTAGCGTGCATGTAAATTGGATCCTGATTGCTGGTTGTGCTGAATCTACATTACCGCAAAGGGCGAAACGCTAGCGCCGCGCCGCAGCTTCGGCGCGCGCTTCCTGCAGGAGTTCCGCTGGAATTTCACGCACCCGCAGGCCGATCTCGAAGTTCGGCGTAACCGGGCCGCGTCCCCAGCGGTTGACTTCCCAGTGGGCGCGCAGAAATTTCGCACCGTTGGCCTGCGACAGGTCCACCAGCAGCGGAAATACGCCAAGGTAAAACTTCTGTGGCAACGAGGCCACTGGCTTGGTTTCCCACGTCGTGCCGTCGGCTGAGGTGAAGAACGACACCTCGATGGATTCCTGCTCGACTACCTTGGTGATGGAGAGCGTGGCCAGTAATGCCGGGTTGGAAGCGGCACTCACGTCTAGAGGCTCGCTGTCACCCTTGGCGGTGATGACCGTGTTATCGGGAATGAGGAAAGCGTCGATCATGACGTCCTCATTTTACCCAAGAGCGGCGGCAAGTCGTCGTGACGGCAGTCACAAAAGACCTGCATACGGTGAAGATGAAGCCTCGCAATTTCGTTTGACATCGCTGTGGGTCCGACATACTATGACCGCCGCCCCCACTCGTCGTTTTGGCCAAATGGCAATTTCTCAAGGAGCGATCAACCCATGCGCAAAACAATCCTGTTGGTCACGTTTGTCTCGTTGGTTTTCATCGCACTCGCCGCCACGGCGCAGATGCCCATGCCCAAGCCCGCGCCGGAGCTGAGCAAACTCGACTATCTCGCCGGCGATTGGATCTCGGACGGTGATATGAAACCCAGCCCCATGGGCCCAGGCGGCAAGATGAGTTCCGTCGACCACGTGCAATGGATGGAAGGCAATTTCTTTCTGGTGATGCACTCGAAATTCAAGGGCGCCATGGGTGATGGCACGGCCCTGGCGGTGATGGGATACGACCCGGACAAGAAGGTTTTCACCTATAACGAATACAACAGCATGGGCCAAATCAACCACTCCGAGGGCACCGTCTCCGGTGACACCTGGAGTTGGACCAGCGACGAGAATATGGGTGGCCAGACTCTCAAGGGTCGCTACACCATGAAGGTCTTGTCCCCGACTTCCTATACGTTTAAGTACGAGATGTCGCAAGATGGCACCACGTGGACGACAGCCATGGACGGCAAGTCCACGAAGAAGTAACTGGTAGCTGGTAACTGGCTACACTACGCTCCGGGCGGCGGCTGTTTAACTCCTCGGCACGGCGTCCAAGAACGTCCGCAGCAGCCGGCCGAATTCCGCGGGCTGCTCCATGGCTGCGTAGTGGCCCGCCTTGGGTATTACTCGTAGGTGGCTGCCCGCGATGCACTGGTGCATCATCTCAAGTTCGCTGAGCGGGACGCTGTCATCTTCGCCGGCAATCACTAGTGTTGGGACGTTGACGGCGGCGAGCGACGCGATCGAATCAGCGCGCTCCGCCATGCCACGCTGCACTTGGGCGATGTCGGCGGACGACATCTGTTTCGCCATGGCGCGGGCTGCGTCAACAATGTCGGGACGGTTGGACAGCGTGGACTTCGAAAACAGCTTGTGGAGTAAATCGTCGATGAGTGTGGCCGTACCCTCGCGCTGCACTTTCTCGGCAATCTGTAAACGCGCGGCGCGTCCTTCGGGAGCTTCGGCTCCTGCGCGCGTGTTGGCCAGCACCAGCGCAGCTACGCGATCACGGTAGCGGCGCAAGAATTCGAACAGCGCATAGCCTCCGATTGACACACCCACGAAGGTCGCTCGGGTGATATCCAAATCGCGGCACAGCCGCTCTAGGTCGTCGGCGAGTTTCGTCATGGTCACGGGCCCGTCACCGGCATCGGAGTCGCCGTGCGCACGCAAGTCGGGGAGCACTACCCGGAAGCGCGCGCTGAGGTGCGGGACGATCGCATCCCAGAAATGGTGATTGAGCGGGAACGGGTGCAGCAGCACCACGTCGGGGCCGCTGCCTGTGATTTCGTAAAAAAGCTGCGTGTCATCACTGCAGAACGTTGCCATGCCGAGAGCCTCAATGCCGGCGCGAGTCGCCAACGACATCATGGTAATGCAAGCAGAACCGGGAACGATGGGCGCTCAACGAGGTCGATGATAAAACTGGCGGGGATGCAGAGAATCGAACTCTGATCGCACGGTTCGAAGCCGTGTGCCCTGATCCGTTGGACCACATCCCCGGGGCGGAAGCTGCTGTCACTCGTATCGGGTCGGGATCATTTCTCCCGACCCTGTATTCAGCATGACACAACCAGTATCGCGCTAGCCAGTGATCTTCTTCGCAGCGGCGTCCCAGTTCGCGATTTTCTTGTTGAAGTAAGCGTAATTCGCCAGATGGCAGGCAATCGCCGCGTTGTTGCCGAAGACCTCATTCTCGACACACGGCTTACGGCTGCGCACCGCATTGAAGAAGTTGGCCTGGTGGTCAACCACGTCACTGTACCCCGGCGGCGGGACGAAGGTTTCGACCTCGTCAACCACCTTCGAAACGAACGGAGCAGGCAGGGGATGATCAGTCTCCCACTGCGCCTCATATTGCTTGCGAAGCACCGCCGGCCAGCCGACCGTAGAATAACCCTCCATTTCCGGAAGGGTGTTCTGCGGAATAAAGGTGAGGGTCGCATTCTTGATGAGCAGCGTTCCCTTGGTGCCGTAGAAACCGATAAACTCGCCACCATCGTTGTTCAGGTTGCAGCGCACAGAGACGCGGAAACCAGGGTAGTCGTAATAGGTCTCGATGAGATCAGGGAACTGGCGTCCATCTTTCCAGCGAAAGAGTCCGCCAGTGGATTGCGCGCGCGTCGCCACCGCGTTGGCTCCGGTGATGAACTGAATTCCCGAGATCAAATGGACGAACAGATCGCCCGCCAGTCCTTCACCATAGTCGGTGAAGCAGCGCCAGCGGAAAAAGCGGTTGGGATCGTACGGAATACTGGGCGCACCGTTGAGAAACGAAGTCCAGTCAAGGTTCTGTTCGTTCACGCCCGGTGGAATGGGATAGACCCATGCGCCGCTGGCGGAGTTGCGGTCCCAATAGGCGTCGATGTTGCAGACTTCGCCGAGCGCCCCGGAGGCGTAAATCTGGCGGGCCTTTTCGTAAAGAATGGAGCTGACACGCTGGCTGCCGACCTGCAAAATGCGGTTGTTCTTCTGCGCTGCCGCGATCATCGCGAACCCGTCATCGACGGTGTGGGACAGCGGCTTCTCGCAATAAACGTCCTTGCCAGCGGCGCACGCGTCGACCACGACGCGGCGGTGCTGGTGATCGGTGACGGCAACGATGACGGCATCCACGTCTTTGCGGTCGAGGATCTCTTTATAGTTGCGAGTCGTTGCAACTGTTTTCTTGACGGCTTCCTGCCCGGCGGTCAGGCGGCCCTCCCAGAGGTCGCAGACACCCACGCACTCGACTCCGGGCACGCGCAGGGAGGCCTTCAGCAGTTCGCATCCGCGAACTCCAGTCCCGATGGAGGCAAAGCGCACGGTATCGCTGGGCTGCAACTGTGTGGCCGACGCCCAAAGAGCGGCGGGTTCCAGTAGCGTGATTTTTGCGGCCGCACCGGCGGCGACGGCGCCCGCTCCGATGCGCATGAATTGGCGGCGAGTCCAGGGATTATCGATCACAGCGTCACCTCGATGAACTAACACTTGAGAAAGTGAGTAACAGAGAAAAAGCCGCGGCGGAACCGCGGCCTTCCCAGATGCGGGGCCGGCTAACGCCGACGAATGGCCTTCTTCTTACTCTTACCGCCGACGATAATTATCTTCTTTTTCGCCGCCTTCTTTGCCGTCTTCTTAGCTGCCGCTTTCCTGGCAGCTTTTTTCGCCGGCTTCTTGGCAGCAACTTTCTTGGCCGCTTTCTTCACCATTTTGATCGGTGTTTTCTTGGCGGCCTTCTTCGCCGGCTTTGCGGCGGCTTTCTTCTTGGCGGGAGCCGCCTTCTTTACCACCTTGATCGGCGTCTTCTTGGCAGCGGGCGCAGCAGGCCTGGGAGCAGGCTTCGCGGCCACCGGCTTCGGAGCCTTGGGCAGCGCCTTCGCGGGTTTCGGCGGAGGAGGAGCTGTGGTGACCGTCGTCTCTTCCGGCTCGCTCTCTTCGACCTCGACCACTTCTTCGATTACCGAAATCGATTCGGGTTCTTCTTCTTCCTCTTCTTCCTCTTCGTATTCCTCATCGTCGAGCGTATCGCCGTAGGAACCGTCTCCGTAGTCATCCATTTCGTCATCACGACCGTACAGGGTTTCATCGAAAGCCGTCATGTGTCCTCCTGAGGTTGCCGGACTCCGCTATCGAACGGAGGCAGCTCGCAAGGCTGATTAAAAGTTGAACCGCAAACATTGCCGCATCAACAGGCGCGCGATTATAGCACGGCAAAACCATACACCTGTTACGATGCCGCGTCATGCACATACTGCAACGCGCCTTGTTGTATCAGATCAACCGCGACAAGGGAAGAGGACAAACAGATAAGAGTGATGAAGCTCACAATCGGGGAGGCTGCGAGATTACTTCCGGATTACCAGAACCTCGCCGGGCCGTAGGTTGGCCGACAAATTGGCGTTGTTCTTTTTGAGGTTGGACACCGTCGTGTTGTAGCTCTGTGCGATACCGCTGAGGGTCTCGCCCGGCTTGACCTTATGGAAGGTCGCAGCTTGCTGACTTGAGGTCGACTTAGAGCTGGACTTGACGGACCTTGTCGAGGTTCCCTTCTTGCCCGGCGTGGAGGGAACCGGATCGCTGCCGGAGGACGCTACCTCGGATCCGGCAGATCCTGCCACTGGCCTGTAGATAAGCAAGGTGCGTCCCACGGCGACGGTATTTCCGCGCAGGTGGTTCCATTTGCGTAACTTATCGACGGGGACCTCGAAATCGTCGGCAATCGAGCCCACGGTATCGCCCTTGCGGACCTTATAGTGCGTTGCCTTCTTTGAATAAGCCGCGGTTTCCCCCGCCTTACCGGGGGCGATGGGAATGATGAGCTTGGAACCGGACCGGACCTCGTCGTCGGAGAGGTTATTGGCCTCGGCGATCAGGGAAGTCGAGGTGTGGTACTTGCGGGCGATGGAGGCCAGCGATTCGCCATACTCCACCCTGTGATAGCGCCAGAATGTGCGCATGTCAGGCGGAATCAACGCGATGGCTGTCTCGTACTTGTCTTTCGACCCGGTGGGCAGGCGCAGGGTGAAGGTCTGGTCCTTGGGTGTGGTCATGCGCAGGAGGCTGGGATTCAGTTCCTGCAAAGAGTCGACCGAAGTATCCAGACATTCAGAGACCAGGCGAAGATCGACCGGATAGTTGATGGTGACCTGGTCGGCTGGCTCAGGCTTGTCGGGGACAACATTCTCCAGGCCGTACTGCGCGGGATTCTTGGCCATGATGGTGACGGCCACGATAATGGGCACGTAGTTACGGGTTTCCTGTGGGAGAACCCCCCGCCGGTAGAGCTCCCAGAAGTCGGCGTAGCCGGTGCGCTCGACGGCATGTTGCACGGTCCCGGCGCCGGAGTTATAGGCAGCCATCGCGAGGTACCAGTCGCCGAGTTGCGCATACAGGTCCTTGAGATAACGAGCGGCCGCCCGGGTAGATTTCTCCGGGTCCTGGCGATCATCGACCCACCAGTTGCGATTCAGGCCGTAGATGGTGCCGCTGCCGGACATGAATTGCCACATGCCACGGGCGCTGGCTCGCGAAACCGCCAGCGGCTGAAAACCCGACTCGGCCATGGCGAGATAAATCAGGTCCTGGGGCACGCCCTCCTGCTTTAGAATCGCGGAGATCATGTCGCGGTAGCGGCCCGCGCGGGCGAGACCATGTTCGAGGGTGTGGCGTCCCTTGGTGCTGGAGAAGTAGTTGATGAACATTGCCACCTGGTCGTTGAGCATGAGAGGCAGATCCGACTTGGTGGTCTTGATCTCGGCTTCCGCCTGGGCGCGGATCTTGGGATCGATGGGAAAAGTAATGTCGTTGGCTTCGTCGATGGGCGCAGGCTCGGAGCGCTGTTCGGTGAAGCCGTCACCCTGTTGCAACGCAGTCAGCTCAAGTTGGCGGACGCCATCGACGATCCTGTCGAATTCGTGTTCCAGGCGGGGGTTGTCGCGGACCTCGATATTGCTCGACAGCATCAAGTTGAAGGCCTGGTCGAAGCTCTGCTTGGCGGCGTCGAGGTGTCCCGACCGGTAATCGGCCTGCCCCGCGGTATAGAGCTTTTCCGCCTGCGCGATCAGCGCGTCAGTTGCGTCGGATTGCGGCGTGGGCCTGGCAGGTTCGGCGGACGGCTGGGTAGGTCCGGATTTCGCATCCGATGGGGCGACGGTGGGAGCGGTGGCTTGCGAAGGCAGTTTGGCGGCGGTCTTCTTGGGTTGGTCGGTTTCGCAGCCCGCGCTGAACAGCACGCCACACAGCAGGGCGGGAGCAACCATGCATCGAAGAAACCTCATGCCTGCGAGAACACCGACTCCTGACGAAAGATTGCAGCCCGAAGGTGATGGTACTACGCGGGCAAGAAACGAATCAACGAAACGGGACGGGCTGCAGCAAGTGAGAACGAGGTCGACAATCGTCGGACGTAAAAGCTCCGACATGCTCGTGGCAGGAAAGTGCCTGTCAAATCCACCGGCCAGAAGAGTTTGCACAAAATTTGCATTTGCCCCCTTGACAATCGAAACCCCAGATAGGACGATGCGAGCGGCCCTGGCGGATAACCTGCGACATGCTGGTTCGAAAGCCGCCAGAACTTCAGTCGGTCCAAAGTGGCGCCCCTTCTCTTACTTCCGTATCCGGCATTCGACGTCCGAGACTTCCAGGAGGAACGAGATGAACTTTCTCAAGCTACGCACTCTAATGCTTGCAATTCTGCTGGCATCGCAGTTCACGACGGCATTCGCCCAGTCCAACCAGCCCAACGACGTTCCCAAAGATCACAACGAAGCTACCGTGGCCCAACTCGAAGCCGAGATGGCGCAGGGCAAGCTTACTTCGGAGCAACTCACCCGGGAATACATCAAACGCATTTTGGCAATGGATCAGGGTGGTCCGGGCGTCAACGCGGTAATCGAGTTGAATCCGGATGCGATTGCCATGGCGAAGAACGCCGACGACTTGCGCAGGCACGGCCATGTGCTGGGTCCCATGCACGGAATCCCCGTGCTGCTCAAGGACAACGTTGACACAGGCGACAAGATGCAGACATCTGCGGGCTCGTTC
This sequence comes from Terriglobales bacterium, assembly GCA_036512955.1. GTDB lineage: Bacteria > Acidobacteriota > Terriglobia > Terriglobales > Acidobacteriaceae > DASRAA01. Next base: position 31,630 of record DATBZX010000281.1, on the reverse strand, counting down.
GCCCTGGTCGGAACGCCTGCCCTGCATGATTCCACGGTAGCCGCCAAACTTCGCGCGGGAGGTGCCGTTATCCTGGGCAAGACAAACCTTTCGGAGTGGGCCAACTTCCGCTCGTTCGAGTCAGTCAGTGGCTGGTCGGGCCGAGGCGGACAAACTAATAATCCATACGGAATCGCCCGCAATCCCTGCGGCTCCAGCGCCGGCTCGGCGGCTGCGGTTTCGTCAAACTTCGCGGCTGTCTCGTTCGGAACGGAGACAGACGGCAGCATCGTCTGCCCGGCCAATGTCAACGGCGTTGTCGGCATCAAGCCGACGGTTGGTCTCACCAGCCGAGCTGGCATCGTGCCCATCTCCCACGTCCAGGACACATTCGGTCCGCACGGTCGCTACGTGGCTGACGCAGCCGTGGCCTTAGGCGTAGTGCAGAGCATAACCTTCGATGGCCGCGATCCTGCTACAGCCGGCGTTCCGCTGGGATGGCAGGGCCGGTTCACCCGTCCCACGAATATCCCTACGGACTATACGCAGTTCCTCGACCCGCATGGCCTACAGGGCGCAAAGCTGGGCCTGACTCGAATCGGGCTGAGCGGCTTTACCAACGTGACTACGCCTCAGCCGGTGCAGGACGCGTTCGAAGCTGCCTTCAAGGCACTGACCGATGCCGGTGCGACCGTCATCGACTTGGATGCTGCGGGCTTCATATGGCCCGACGGTGGCGGGGGCCCGGGTGAGTTCCTGATACTGTGTTTCGATTTCCGCAGAGACGTGCAGGCTTACTTTGCCACTCGTGCGGGAGTTCCCGTGGCGGGTGGGACTCTAGCCGACGCGATCGCGTTCAACAATGCCCACGCTAACGTGGAGATGCCATACTTCAACCAGGATATCTGGGACTTGGCCGAGTCGATGGCGCCAGGACCCGACGATCCACAGCCTGCATTCGACGGCATGACCTACAACCAGGCGCTTGCCGCTGACCAGGCCTTTGGGGTGAATGGCATCGACGCCGCGCTGAGAAAGTTCAGTCTCGATGCGGTAGTCACGGCTACCGATAACCCGGCGTGGTCAACCGACCTGATTTTTGGGGACCACTTTATTTTTGGCACGTCGGGACTGGCGGCACCGGAAGGTTATCCGATTGTGCAGGTGCCGGCGGCCATGGTGTTCGGAGCACCAATGGGAATCAGCTTCTTCGGAACGGCATTTAGCGAGCCGAAGTTGATTAAGCTGGCTTCCGGTTTCGAAGCCTTCACCCAGACTCGCGCGCACAACCTGCCGACATTCGCGCAGACAGTGCCATTCGACCATATTTCGGGCACAACGTTGAATCCGTCAAAGAATCTGAAGGTGCCGCCGGCGAGCAGCAAGAATCATCCAGCAACGCCGTCCAATGCAAGCCCGGTTGACGCAAAAGATCGAAAGGTGCCGCACCACTTGTGATGAATTGCTTCCTTGCTGTGCTGAGTCTTGTTTGAAGAGCTGATGCCCGGCGAGAGGCCGAGCGAACCTCGGGAGCAGGTTGTGCGCTCCCGAGGTTGTCGTCCTTGCCAATGAATGAACCGGATTGCAGGCCACGATCGAGCAGCGACAGCAGATCCGGTCCCGCATTTAGTTCCCGACATTCTTGAACTGCAGATTCCAACATCGGAGAAGACCAGAAGAAGAAGACCCGTGATCGACGCGAAGACACTTCACGCCCCGGCAAGAGCGGCCTCAAGGTCGGCGATTAGGTCGGAGGCGTCTTCGATTCCCACCGACAGCCGGACTGTTGCGGGTGAAACGCCGAGCAGCTTCAGGCGCTTCGCGCTCAGGCCGATGTGAGATGAAAGCACTGGGTAGGACAGGATCGACTCGACTCCGCCGAGGCTGGTGGCAAGGTACCAGAGCTTGAGCTTCTTGATGAAGCGATCGACCGCCGGTTCTCCGCCGCGGAGATCGAATGAGACCATCATGCCGTAGTCCTTCATCTGGCGGGTGGCCAGCGCATGGTCCGCGTGTCCGGCGAGTCCGGGATAGTACACATGCGAGATCTTGGGATGGCACTGCAGGGCAGCGGCGATGGCGGCAGCGTTGCTGCAGGCGCGCTCCACACGAATTTGCAGGGTCTTTAATCCGCGCAACAACAAGTAGGCGCAACCGGGGTCGAGGCAACCGCCGGTGAGGATCATCAACTCACGGGCGCGATCCATCCACTTTTTCGACCCGGCGAGAACGCCGGCGGTGAGGTCGCTGTGTCCGCCTAGATACTTCGTGGCCGAATGCATCACTACGTCGGCGCCCAGCGCCAGGGGCTTCTGTAAGACCGGTGTCGCGAAGGTGTTGTCCACCACGACGCAGGCTTTGTGACTATGGGCGATGGCGGCCAAGGCCGCGATGTCGGCGCAGCGTAAGGTGGGATTGGTGGGCGTCTCCAGAAACAGCATGCGTGTCTTGCTGGAGAAGTAGCGATCTGCATTTTTGAGATCGTGGTACGAAATGAATTGCGTCTTGATGCCGCAACGCGCCAGCAAGTCTTCGAACAGTTTCACTGTGCCGCCGTAAATATCGAGCATGGACACGATCTCGTCTCCAGCCTGGCAGGTAGCCAACGCGGCAACCAGTGTGGCGGCCATTCCACTGGCGGTAAGCACTGCTGCGTCCGCGCCTTCGAGAGCCGCAATCTTATCTTCCGCCGCTTTGACTGTGGGATTGCCATAGCGTGAATACAGGTAGAAGTCGCGATCGCCCTTGGAGTAGCGGCGCAGTTCGTCCAGCGAGGGAATGACGAAGACCGAGGTCTGCGCGATGGGCGTCGTCAGCGGGCCCGACTGTCCGTGGCGATCTTCTCCGGCGTGAACACAGCGGGTGGCGTCGGCGTTGCGGCGTTTCATGAGAGTTCGATTGTAAAGCAGTGGTCAGCCACGAGTAGTTAGCAAACGCAGAGGCCTACGGATAGCACATCGGACGGACAATGAAAACGGCGCCCGCAGTAGCGGCGCCGCTGATCAACTGGCAACTCCAAGTCTCACCAGGTCAAGCGCAAGGCGAACTGGAACTGGCGCGGATCGTACGATGCCGTCGGTATGCCAGCTCCGTTCCAGATCGGATTCACGTCCGCGACGTTGTTCTTGTTGATGACATTGAACACATCCATGATCTCCTGCAGTTGAGCTCTCTCACGCAGCTTGAATGACCGTGCAATGCGCAAGTCGTTGAACACCGTTACCGGTTTCGTGCCGGCGTTACGCGCCAGGTTGCCGTTGAGTTGCGGAACCACTCCAGTCACCAGCATGTCCGCGAAGCAAGTGGGAATGAGGTATCCGGTGGGCGAATATTTCGAGGCCGCAGCAACGTCGCCGCAAGAGTCGGTCTGTCCTGCGTGCGCAGTCATCGGTCGATCGGTACCGCCGGAGAAGTCCCAGTTCTGATCGAAGCCGCTGACAATGTTGAAGGGGCGTCCGCTGGCCACTTCGATGATGGGAGCGACGGTCCAGTTACTGAGCAGCGCACCCTTGAATCCCGAGCCCTGGCTGTTGCTCTGGTAAACCGCGCTGAAGACAAAGCGATGCCTCAGATCGAAGAGCGAATTGGAGCGGTCGGCGTTGGGATTGTAGTTATTTTGCGGCTCAAGCGTGGCTTGCAGGTCGGTGGAGTCGTCGATGCTGTGTCCCCAGGTGTAGGAAGCCAGCATTTCCCAGTGCCCGGAAAACCGCCTCGTCGCATTCACGGTGAAGGCGTTGTAGTCGGACGTGCCGTTGGAGTAGTTGGCAACCATGTCGCTGAAGGGGATTACCTGGTTTCCGTAGCCCAGGTGGTAGTAGTTCAACACTTGCTGCGCCAGGCCATTAACCTGCGGAGGCGCGTAGTACTGCAGGGTAGCGTTGAATCCGCTGGGACGGAAGAAGCTGACCAGCGCCGGAGGGATGTAAGCCCCGCAGGCTGCGCTTCCGCATTTTGCTGCCACGACAGGATTGACCCCGACGATATCGACCGACAGCGGGTTGTTGAAGAAATCAGCCTTCTGCGCCGCCGTTACGTTGGGATCGGTCATGGCGTTGTACCAGTTCTGCGTCAGGATCGACCCGATCGAAGTATTGGCATTGATGGGCCGGTTCAAGCGGCGTCCACCGTTGAAGTTGTACTGCAATGAGACAGTGAAGTTGTTGCCAAAGTCGTGCTCGATGCCGAAGTTCGCCTGGTTTGAGTAGCCGTACTTGAAGTTCGCGGCCGTGGGATAACCGAACGGCAGAACGGACAGCGGAACCGGCGGCTGTCCCGGGGAGAGGAAGTTTTGGTTGATCCAGACGGACTGGGTGTTAGGCGTCGGATTGAAGCGCTGTTCGTTCGGCAAATAGGTGAAGGCAGCGGGCAGGCAGCCCAGGCGTCCGGCGAAAGAGTTGGCGGCATTGAGCGCATTGGAGATGTTCTGCAGCGAGCACTGATTCAGGTTGCCGCCGAACAACAGAATTTGCGGCGCCTGGGTGCCGTCCGCCACCACCGAGTCGAAGACCAGCGCCATCATGGGGTGGTCGAAGAAAATTCCGTAGGACGCGCGCATGACGGTCTTGCCATCGCCGAATACGTCGTAGGCGAGCCCAACGCGCGGCTGAAAATTGAGATTCGACGGCGGCACTCCCTTGGTGAGGCCGAGGGTCTTGAACGCTGCACCAGCAAGGACCGTGGACGGCGCATATTGCGGCAGAAACTCTACGTCGTAGCGCAGGCCGTAGTTGACCGTCAACTTCGGAGTCATGCGCCACGAATCCTGGGCGAAGACTCCTATGGTGTTGTTGTTAAACGCCAGGTGAGGATTGCCCACACCTTGCACCAGGTACTGCGGCAGCGCGGCTCCATATGCCTGGATCGGGTTCAACGGCGGCGCGCTGGAGCTGACCGACACCTGTCCGAAGTCGTACAACCCTCCGAAGTTCACGGTGAAATCTGCGGTCAGCGGGATCAAGTTGTAATCCACGCCGAACTTAATGTTGTGGTTTCCCTTAGTAATGGAGAAGTTGTCAAGAAATTCCCACCGCTTCTCGACGCGCTGGACGTAGGAGAACGGCTCGCGTCCGATGAACCCATAGCCGGGAATGTTGCTGGCGACGTCGCTGCCGTTGGGGGCATTGGAGTAGGTGTAGTTCACCGAGCGCCGGGCGTACTGGAAGCGAAACTCGTTGACCTTGTTGCTGCCGATGGTCCAGGTGTGCTCGGCGATTATGCTCCAATCGTGGAAGTTATTGACCGAGGTACGCGACCAGGAATTCTGGCCGAAGTTCTGCGGGCCCTGGGCGTTGACCTGGACTCCCGTGGTAATGAACGGGCTGGCGCTGGCGCGCATCATCAGTTGCTGATTGTTATTGAGCTTGTGGTCGAGACGCAGGGAGTAGATGTTGCCAAATTCGTAGACCGGAAAATTCCCCAGTACCGATGCCAGAGGCACGTACGACGCAGGAAGTGGGTCGAACTGGCCGGGTACCGTCTGGGCGAAAAAGCCGCCTCCCATTCCGAGGAACTTGGTCAGCGGATTGACTCCGTAAATTCCAACCGGCCCGCTGGTCCCAACCAGGGACGCATAGGCAATGGTCCCCGGTGTGATAGGAGCTGCATTGAGAAACCCGGCCTGGGCGGGCGTGACTGGAGCGACAAACGTTCCGGGCGGCAGGTTTTGCCCAAGTGCGGCGTTGACGAAGCGGGTTAGATCGGCCTGCGAGCTTAGCCCAAAGTTATTGGCCCCAATGTCGTTGAATCCACTCTCATGCCGGTCGGTCCCTTCATAGGAGAAGAACCAGTAAGTTCGGTCGTTCTTGATCGGGCCACCAGCCGTCAAACCGTATTGGGCGCGGGTATAGGCGGGTTGGTAGACGTTGCTGAATGGGTTGGTCGCCTGGATGTAACGGTTGCGCAGGTATCCGAAGGCGCTACCGTGGAACTGGTTGGTGCCCGACTTGGAAATAATGTTGATCACGCCGCCGGCTGCCTGTCCGTATTCGGCGGCGTAGCCGTTGGTCAGGATCTGAAATTCCTGCACCGCATCCTGCGACACCGTGGAGCGGATGCCATTCGTCGAGTTGTCCACCGCATTGGTGCCGTCGATGTTGATCAGGTTGCTACGCGCGCGCTGTCCGCCGATGTTGAGGCCCGACGTGGGCGCGGCGCCGATGCTTGGCGCGGTGTCACGCGCCAACTGCGAATTGGTAAGGGCGAAGCTGATGTAGTTGCGGCCGTTGATCGGCAGGTTCTCGATGCGCGTCTGATCGATCGTCGTGGCGGATGCTGTCTGCTGGGTCTCTACCAGTTCGGCCTCAGAGGAGACGGTGACAGTCTCGCTGGCTGCTGCGACCTTAAGCTGGACGGGCAACTCCGCGACCTGGCCAATGGTGAGGCGGACGGAACTGTTCACCATCTTGGCGAAGCCCTGGGCCTCCACCGTGACCGAGTACATGCCCGGAGGTAGCGACAGCAGGATTGCTTGTCCTTCAGCATTGGTGGTTGCGGTTCGCGAAACCGCGCGCCCCGATTCGGCGGCGGTAACGTTGGCGCCGCCGACAACTGCACCCTTGGCGTCCTTCACGACGACATGCAATTCGGAGGTCTGTACTTGTGCCGTGGCGCTGGCCAGCAGGCATGCGATGGCAATCAGCAACGACGAGATTCTGCGCGCAGAGTTCATGGTCTTCCCTTCAAAGCGAGGTTTATGCTCGGTTTCGAGTCTTGGCCCATGCAAGGCACGGCAGAATGAGGGTCGGCGACGCGTCGCCGCGCCGTGCGGTGGACATGGAGGGTCATGGGCCGAATCATTTGTTACCAGAGACGAAAAAAGCTCTCCCCACAAGCGTTCGGGTTTTATAACAGGTAAGGGTCTTTAAGCAAGCACGAAATAAGAGACGAGCCTCCGTCTAGTTTTCGAACTTGATTCCGGAAGAGGTCGACGCCGCCGAAACCAGTGCCCACGCCATGCGCGGTGTGTTGTGTGCAATACCGATTCTTCCCTTGCTGTCGAGGATGATAATGCCGCCATGTCCGTTTAGTCGCGACTTCAAATAGTAGAGGGCGCGTTGGGCGGCTTCCTGGGGAGCTAGCCCCTGTTCCACGCGGTCGGCCGTCCACTTGCTGAGGACGAGTTTCATCATCGGCTCTCCCCATCCCGTGGTGGACACCGCGGCGCTGAGGTTGTCGGCGTAGCAGCCGCAGCCAATCAGCGAGGAATCGCCAACGCGTCCGGGAGCTTTGTTCAGCGTGCCGCCCGTCGAGGTGGCGGCGGCGATATTGCCCTCGCGATCGAGCGCCACCGCTCCCACCGTGTCGTGCGAGCGCATGGGGCCGAACTCGTCAGGCATCTGCAAGTAGCCCTGCTTCTTGGCTTCGTGCAGCCGCTCAATTTCGCGCTCAATGATCAGATCGTCGTTAGCACAGAGTTCGATACCGTGCTCTTGCGCGAAACGCTCGGCGCCGCTGCCGACAAAGTACACGTGCGGACTGTCGGTAAGAATTTTTTTCGCCGCAACGATGGGATTGCGAATGTGCTCGACGCAGCCCACGCCGCCGGCGCGCAGGGTATCGCCGTCCATCATGCAGGCGTCAAGTTGCACCCGGCCATCCATGTTGAGGAACGAGCCGCGGCCGGCGTCGAAGGTCTCGTCATCTTCCATGGCGACCACCGCGGCTTCCACAGCATCGAGACAGCTTCCCCCGCGCTTCAGCGCCTGATACCCAGCCGCCGCCGCGGCCTGCACGCCTTGCAGGTGCGACTCGACCGCGTCATCGGGGATCGCCCACGCCCCGCCGTGCACCAGCATCAGAGGATTCGCCGTCAACACAGACCTTCCAGAAAGGAATCACCTCGCCGAGCGAGGCAAACGAGAAAGCATAACAGATGGACCGAAGAGGGAAGGGACGCATGTCGGCGGGCGGATAAACTAGAGTCATGGGCGATCTCGGACGCACGCTGGTGTTCATTGGTGGGTTGTTGCTATTGCTGGGACTGGCGTTGATTCTCGCCGGCAAAGTCAACCTTCCCATCGGACGCCTGCCCGGCGACATCGTGGTCCGCGGCAAGAACACGACGTTCTACTTTCCGCTGATGACGTCGATCGTGCTGAGCGTGATCTTGACGCTGGTGCTGTACGTGGTGAATCGGATGAGGCGGTGACACTCTTCAGATTTGTCATCAAGCGGAGCGAGAGAGCTGCTCTTGGCTGCTGCCATGGAAGAGCAGATTCCTCGCGCCCAAAACCCGGGCGCTCGTAATGACAATCCTGAAAGGCTGCTCACACCTTCAGGTTCTGCATGTACTCCGCGTCGATCTTGATCGCCTCCAGCGGAGGCATGTCGAACTCTTCCTGCTCGACGAAGTAGTGCGTGATCTGACCACCCTTCTTCGCGGCTTCGAAGATGGGGCGGTAGTCGATGGTGCCGTGACCGAGCTCAGTGGACTGCAGATGCTCGGTGCCCTTCTTCAGGTCGAAGTCCTTCACATGCAGCATGGAAATTCGCGTAGGATACTTCGTCAGATACTCCACCGGACTGTATCCCGCCACCGTCACCCATCCACAATCCATTTCAAAGGTGACCAGCTCGGGATCGGTGAGCCGCATTAGCTCGTCGTAGGGAACCACTTTTCCAATCTTACGGAATTCGGTGGTGTGATTGTGATAGCCGAAGTGCATGCCATAGGCTTTGACCTTGCTCGCAATCTGGTTAAATTGCTCGGCGTTCCACTTCCAATCCTTGAGAGTAAAGGCCTGCACCCACGCCTCGTGATATCCCGGGTCTTTGGACGAAAGCTTCACGCGCGACGGGTCCTCCAGCGAGGGCGACGAGCACACGATGTACTGGATTCCCGCCTGTTTCGCATAGTCGAGGACGGACTCCAACTGCGGCTGCAGCATCGACAGCGGATAGTGAGCGCTGACGCAGTGCAATCCGGCCGCGTCCATGGACTGCTTGAAATCCTGCGCACTCATGGCATAGAAGCCGGCGGCTTCAACTTCCGTGTATCCGGCTGCAGCGATCGCCTTCAGAGTTCCATCGAAGTTCGTGGGCAACAACTCACGCAGCGAATAAAGCTGCAAGCCCAACGGCAATCCCAGCGGATAAGCCTCCAAGGGAGTCGCATCGCGGAATGCGATCGCCGCGACCGAGGCAGCACTGGCGATCTTGAGAAAGTGTCTGCGAGAAGTCATGGTGCTAAATCTAGCGACAGTTTGCAGATTTGTCATCACGAGGTCGCCGTGGCGACCGAGGAATCTGCTCCTTGCCGCTGCCGGCGAAGAGCAAATTCCCGGCGCCCGAACCCCGGGGCGCGAGGAATGACAAATCTTAATAGGGGCAGCTTCTTCATTGGCAGTGCGTCACCGTGACCTACGATTCTCGTTCGTGCGTTCGCGCTGGGTTACACTGCCTTGCAGACGACACCTTCTCCATGGCCGATAGCGAACAACTCGGGCTGATGTTTGCGGCTCCGCAGCGCAAGGTGTTTGCGGTGCGTGAACTGGTAGCGGCTCTGCGCACCCAAGTGGAGCGGGACTTCACCGACATCTACGTGGAAGGTGAGATCTCGAACTACCGACCCGCGGAATCGGGGCACGTGTACTTCACGCTAAAAGACCGTGCAGCGCAATTGCGGGTGGTGATGTGGCGGACGCAGGCGCGGCTGCTGCGCTTCCGTCCGGAGAACGGCCTCGCGGTAATTGCGCGCGGCAGGGTGACGATTTACGACGAGCGCGGCGATCTGCAACTGCAGGCCGAGATGCTGGAGCCCAAGGGTGCGGGCGCATTGCAGCTTGCGTTCGAACAACTCAAGGCGAAGCTGGCGGCGGAAGGCTTGTTCGACACGACTCGCAAGAAGCCGATCCCCACGCTGCCGCGCTGCATTGGCGTTGTGACGTCTGCGCGCGGTGCCGCGCTGCAGGACATACTGAACATTCTGCGGCGGCGGCACGAATCAGTGTCGGTACTAATTTATGACGCGCGGGTACAGGGCGAAAGTGCCGCTACTGAGGTGGGCACTGGCGTGCTGCACTTCAATCGCGCTCGCAACGTGGACGTGATTGTGGTGGCGCGCGGCGGCGGATCGTTCGAAGACCTCTTCGCATTTAACGACGAGGCGCTGGCCCGCACGATTGCGGCTTCGAAGATTCCCGTGATTTCTGCTGTCGGACATGAGACCGACTTCACCATCTGCGATTTTGTGGCCGACCTGCGGGCCCCCACACCGTCGGCCGCGGCCGAGCTGGTCATTCAGTCGAAGCAGGAACTTGCCGCGAAACTGGCGGCCTTGCGCGACCGGCTGCGACAGGCAATCAACTACAAGCTGCTGCGATCGAACAATGCGTTGTCGCGGCTGACGCAGCACTCGTCGCTGGTCCGCATGCCCGACATGTTAGCTCGCCGTCAGCAGCGGTTGGACGATCTCATGCACCGTTTGGAACAGGCGCAGGCGCGCAATTTGAATGGCCTGCGGCGGCGGCACGAGTCGCTCGACGTCCGTTTGCGGCATCAGGACATGCGGGTGCGGCTGAGCGCCGTGCGCCGCGAGTTGGAGACGCGCACCAGTGAGCTGCACCGCCAATCCGAACGGCTGCTGGTCGGAAAGACGGCCCGCGTCGATGAGCTGTCGTCAGCGCTTACTCGCGCGACCGAAACGATATTGTTAAAGCGACGCTCGCGTTGGGAGTTGCTGTACGGCAGCTTGCATGGGCTGTCGCCCAAGGCCATCCTGGCTCGGGGCTACGCCTTGGTGTTCGATGCCGCGGGCAACCTGGTCAAGGATGCCTCGCAACTTAAGCGAGGTGACGCCATCCGCGCCCAACTCGGCCGCGGCGAATTCAGCGCAAAGGTAAATCAGACCAAACTGGATACTGACACAGAGTAGGACACCGATCATTTTGCGCGGCAAGACCGTATCGCCGCTTCTCACTGCATTAGAATGAAGACACGCGCAAGCCGCGCCAACCGAAAGGACAGTAAATGTTGCAGCGCCTAGGCCGCTTCCCGGAGATATCAGTGACATCCGTCATCGATATTCTGTTTGTGGCGCTGGTGATTTACGGGTTCCTCAAGCTCTTGAAGCGGACGCACGCCATGCCCGCCCTTCTGGGCGTGGCCGCGGTTGCTTTCGCGGTGTATGCGGCCCATATCGAGCAACTGAAGACCATCGACTGGCTGGTAGGGGCGGTGCTGCCGCTCGCGGTGTTTGCGCTGATCGTGGTGTTTGCTCCCGAGATTCGGCACGCGTTGGGACGTCTCGGCCGGAGCTTTTCGATGTCACGCCTGAGCGGTCGCGGGGGTGAAAGCTATGACGACATCGTGCTGGCGGCCACCCTCTTCTCCAGGGAGCAGACGGGCGCGTTGATCGTCATCGAGCGCCAGGACGGACTCGGCAACTATATTGACAGCGGCGTGCCGCTGGACGCCAACCTGTCCTATGACCTGCTGGCAACCATCTTCCTGAAAGACGCCCCACTGCACGATGGCGCCGTGATCGTTCAAAAAGACCGCATCGCGGCGGCAGCTTGTTTCCTGCCGCTAGCGACCGACCCACAACTGTCGAAACAACTGGGCACCCGCCATCGCGCGGGTATTGGGATCACGCAAGAGACGGACGCCATTGCGGTGATTGTTTCCGAAGAGACTGGCTTCATCAGCATCGCCTCCGGCGGCGAGATTGAGCGCGACATTACGGCCGAACACCTGCGGGAGCGGATCGGCGAATTGCTGCGGCGCTATATTCCGCGCACCACGTTGCCGACTTCGGCCACCGAGCCTGACAGCGTGAAACCCGATTCCGATCGGCTGACGCAGGACAAGGGTTTCGCCAATGGGGCGGAACTGTGACGACCGGCAGATTCTTCCGCGATTATGTGCTGAACAACCTCGGTCTGAAGGTCCTGGCGCTCTTGATCTCGGTGGGATTGTGGTGGGTAGTGTCGCGCGATCCTACGGTGGAGTCGATCGTCACCGCTCCCATCGAATTTCTGCACGCGCCCGAGAACCTGGTGATGACCGCGGACACTCCCTTCCAAATTAACGTGGCGGTGAGCGGGCCGGAGCGCATCATCCGAGCCATGGACCAGGCTGAGATCAACGCCGTCATCGATCTCGCCGGAGTGAAACCTGGCGAGCGTACATTCGACCTGGGCCCGAAACAAATCCACGTGCCGCGAGGAGTGAAGGTGGAGCGCGTGGTGCCGTCACAGATCCACATCGAGTTCAATCCCAGCGCAACGCGCACCGTCGAGGTGCGTCCGCGAGTTATTGGTACGTTCGTCAGTGGGTACGGAATCACCGACGTCACGCCCGACCCGGCAACCATCGTGATCGAGGGACCAGCGAACCGGGTGAGCGCGATCGATACGGCCATCACCGATCCGGTGGATGCGACCGGAGTGATGGGCAAGGCAACGTTCGCCACGCATGCCTATGTCCCCGATCCTCTGGTGCGGATTCAGCATCCCGCGCCCATTCACGTCACCGTGACCACGGGAAAATCTTCCAGGGGAGCAGGCAAGCCTTGAACGCTATGCCGCAGCGAAACTTCAAGCGAGAATTGTTCGGGACAGATGGAATTCGCGGGGTTGCGGGAGAATATCCGCTGGACCGCACCACCGTGTATGCAATCGGCCGGGCGCTCGGACAGCGACTGGCGGAGCGGGACCACAACGCGCGAGTGATCATCGGGCAGGACACGCGGGAGTCGAGCGCCTGGATCAGCGAAGTCCTGGCAGCGGGATTGGAAGCTTCGCGGGCGAAGGCCTTCAGCGCGGGCGTGATCACCACGCCGGGCGTCGCGTACCTGGCACGCGAGAACCAGTTTTCAGCCGGCATCGTGATCTCCGCCTCGCACAATCCCTGGCACGACAATGGCATCAAAGTCTTCGGCGCCGATGGCTACAAGCTCTCTGACGAACTGGAACACGCCATCGAGGCCGACATCTTTTCGCACATCGAACAGTTGGCGGCGGGCGCCTCCAAGGCTGATGCCTCGGGCTACAGTATGTTGCCGGGCGACGCAAAGCTGCGCGCTCAATATGCCGAATGGCTGGCGTCACTGGTGGGCACGGGCAACTTCGGCAAGTTGCGGGTGCTGGTCGATTGCGCCAACGGAGCGGCCAGCAGCGTGGCTCCGCTCGTGTTCAAAGACTGCGACATCGATGCCGACTTTCTGCACGTCGATCCCAATGGCCGCAACATCAACGCCAATTGCGGCGCGTTGCATCCCGAGCACGTGGCGGCGGAGGTCGCAAAGACGAACGGCAAGTACGATCTTGGCATCACTTTCGACGGCGACGCCGATCGCGCGCTCTTCTCCGACGCGACGGGGAACGTGGTGAACGGCGATGGCGTACTGCTGCTGACAGCCCGCGATATGAAAGCGCACGTGCGGTTGCACAACGACACCGTAGTGGCCACCACCATGTCGAACATGGGATTGGAGGCCGCGCTCAAACGCAGCGGCATCCGCATGCTGCGCGCCGCTGTGGGCGACAAGTATGTGCTGGAGGAGATGATCAAGACGGGTGCATCGCTGGGCGGCGAGCAGTCGGGACACATCCTTTTCCGCGACATGGATACCACGACCGGCGACGGCATCCTGACCGCGCTTCGCGTGATGGAAGTGGTGGCGCGCGCCGGCAAGCCCCTGGCGGAACTCGTCGCCGACATGAAGGTCTTCCCCCAGCGCATCGAAAACGTGAAGGTGCGCGAGAAACTCCCCATGGATCAGTTGCCGCCGGTGATGGAGACGATCCGCGCGGCGGAACGCGAACTCGACGGCAACGGCCGCGTCGTAGTGCGCTATTCAGGCACTGAAAAGCTGGCGCGCGTGATGGTCGAAGCTGAGTCGGAGGAAGCCATGGAAAGGCACGTGAAAACGATCGCTATCGCGCTGCAGAACGCTATTGGGGCGTGAAAGCAGCGTCCCGATAGGGCGGCACATCTAAGTCCAGCGATTCAGCGCTGGGTGGCAGACGGAATTTGTCTAAGTCCGGGAATGGACGGACGAATGGCTCATGCGCAAACTAGATTGGGTGTCCTACCGAAGGTAGACTGGGCATTTCCTTGAGTTTTGCAACTTCAAGCCCGGCATTGAACAAAGGGCACGGACCGCAGTTGCGCAGGCTTTGCTTGATCCAAGAGGTCGGCTCAGCTGAGCTTACCCAATCCAACGTCGTGATACAGCTCTAAATAATGACAGCGGACACAGAGAACTATGCGAACCGGCATGGCGCCAGCCATACTTGTGGTTTCGGCGCTGGTTTTCGCCTGGCGCGAGTCGACATAACCAGGGAGAGCAAAACTAGGTTCCAGCAACGTCCGGTCGGCGTGGCATTTCGGGCACTCTATGGTGAATCCCAGTGACATGAACCGTTCTCCGATAGTGGCACCAGTTATAGTGACACGCAGACAACGACCAAAACCAGTGACTTTTAAGGATTGTCGTTACGAGTGCCCGGTCTTCTGGCGCGAGGAATCTGTTTTCCATCGAAGACGCCATGAATGCCACTCATAAAACTCGACGCTTGAAACTCGAAACTGTTACTCCAAATCCCGCCAATTCGGTCCAGCGCCCACTTCCACCTTAAGAGGCACCTTGAGTTCGTAAACATTTTCCATCTGCTGGGTGACGAGTTGTTTCATCATGTCGAGTTCGGTTTCGGGAACTTCGAAGACCAACTCGTCGTGGACCTGCAGCAGCATGCGCGATTGCAGTGCGCGCTGGCGGAGTTCGGCGTCGATGCGAATCATGGCCAGCTTGATGAGGTCGGCGGCGGTGCCCTGCAGCGGAGTGTTGACGGCAGTGCGCTCCGCGAAGCCGCGCAGGTTCCAGTTCTTGCTCTGCATGTCGGGCAGCGGACGGACGCGCCCGAAGAGTGTCGCCACTTTCAACTCGACACGCGCCTGTTCCAGCGTGCGGTCGATGAACTGGCGAACACCAACATACTTCTCGAAGTAGGCGTCGATGAAGAGCTTGGCTTCTTTCTGGTCGATGCCGATTTGCTGCGACAGCCCGAAGGCCGAGAGGCCATAGACGATGCCGAAGTTGACGGCCTTGGCACGGCGGCGATGCTCGGCGTCGACCATCAGCGGAGGCACTCCGAAGACCTGCGATGCGGTGAGAGTATGAATGTCGTCGCCGCGGCGGTAGGCCTCGACCAGAAGCGGATCGGCGGAGAAGTGGGCGAGCAGGCGCAGCTCGATCTGCGAGTAGTCGGCGGCGAGAAGAAGGTTTCCGGGCTCGGCGACGAAGGCGGCGCGAATCTCGCGGCCCAGCTCGGTGCGTATGGGAATGTTTTGCAGGTTGGGATTGATCGACGACAGCCGCCCAGTGGCCGATCCCGCCATGTTGAAAGTCGTATGCAGCCGCTTCGTCGTGGGATTGAGCAGCGCAGGAAGCGCGTCAACGTACGTCGATTTGAGCTTAGAGAGCTGGCGGTATTCGAGGACGAGTTTTGGAACTTCGTGCTCCGACGCCAGGCCTTCGAGCACGTCGACCGCGGTCGAGATGATCTTGCCCTTGCCCGATTTGAACGGCTTGGTCAGGTTAAGCTTGTTGAACAGCACGTCGCCAAGCTGCTTGGGAGAGTTGATGTTGAACTCCAGGCCGCACTTCTCCCAGATTTCGCGCGCCTTCTGGCTGGACTCGTGCTCCAGGCGCTGCGACATTTCGGCAAGCACCTCGGTGTCGATCTTGATGCCGGCGGCTTCCATCCGCGCCAGCACGGGCGACATGGGGAGATCGATCTCGTCGTAAACCTTACGCAGTCCAGCGGCGGCAACTTCATCGCGGAGTCTTTCAGCCAAGCGCAGTGTGAGGTCCGCAGCTTCTCCGACAGCAGTGCCCATCTTCAGATTGAAGATGCGAAGCGCAACGTCGGCCAGGCCATATTTTGTGTACGTCGGATTAAGCAGGTAGGCGTAGAGCAAGGGATCGTGCTGCACACCGGCCAGCTCGACATCACGCTCGCCAAGGGCATGCGTAGCGGCTTTGGAGTCGTGAATCGCCTTGGGGATCGATGCATCAGCTAGCGCTCGCAAAAGCGCCTGCGCCGTCGACGAATCGTCGAGCACAAGCGACAGCGCCGTACCCGCTTTCGCGGAAATCGCAAGTCGAAGCTGCGATGCTGGAGCAGGAGTGGCTGGCGGAGCGGCGAGCGACATCTGCGCGTCGGGTGCATCTTCCGTTTCCGCGTCGTCGAGTTCGCCAATGGGACCTCTGGAGCTTTCCAGCGCGATGGCCAGCACGCTGCCGGAATTCTTGCGAACCATGGCAAGCACTGTTTCGACATCTGCAGCGGATGGCGCGTCGCGGTAGTCGGTGTCGCCGAGTTCAGCGCCCTCGCTCAAAAACTCCCGGGTCAGGGTGTTGAACTCCAACTCGGTGAACAGCGCGCGCGCAGCCTCCGGGTCGGGCGGCTGCGCCAGCATCATCGTAGGATCGAAATCGACAGCAACATTGCAGTCGATAGTCACGAGCCGCTTGCTGAGCAGGACCATGTCGCGATTGTTCTGCAGCGATTCGCGATAAGTCTTGCGCTCCACCTCAGCGGCGTGGTCGAGCGCGTTCTCGACGGTACCGAAGCGCTGGATCAGCTCGACCGATCCCTTGTCGCCGATGCCGGGAGCACCGGGAATGTTGTCCACGGCATCGCCGCGCAGGGCCATCACGTCCACCACGCGCTCCGGCGGCACCCCGAGAATTTCCTCAACCTTGGCGGGGTCGGAAATGAGGTTGTCTTTTGGCGGATTCAGCACCCATACGCGGTCGTTGACCAACTGCATCATGTCCTTGTCGCTGGACACGACGAAGACCGAGTACCCCTCGTCGGCGGCCTTGCGGGCGAGCGTGCCGATCACGTCGTCGGCTTCGAAGCCCTGGGCTTCGAGGATGGGAATACGAAAGGCCTCGAGCGCGCGGCGAATGTAGGGAAGCTGCTGCGCCAGATCGGCGGGCATCTCGGCACGGTTGGCTTTGTATCCCTGGTACTCGACGTCAACGTAGGTCTGCGTTTTGGCGTCGAACTTGCGGTGGCTGGGCATGGCTGCAGCCTGCTCGTCGCGGAACGTCGGTCCAGCGAGATCGAAGGCGGCGGCAAGATATTGCGGATTGAAGTCAGCGCGCAACTTACGCAACATGTTGACGAAGACGAACGTCGCGCCTGTGGGGACCCCGGCCTTGTTCGACATGGGGCGTTGTCCGCCCATGGCGTGATAGGCGCGGAAGATGAACGACATCGCGTCGATCAGGAAGATGCGGCCCTTGGAATCGGCAGGCTCAGCGGGCATTGTGGGCGCAGTCTCGGGCTTGCGAGCGGCGTCAGGGTTGGCGGGTCTTTTCTTTGCAGGCAAGCGAGAATTCTACTTGAAGTGGAGAGTTGCGGGCAGGGGGAGTTATCGCTGGAATAGGGGTCCTTCGACTGCGGCGGCAGAGCCGCCTCCGCTCAGGATGACGCTGCGTTTCTCATTCACTCTACAAACATGCAATCCCCATACGAATAGAACCGATACCGCTCGCCAACTGCATGATCGTATGCGGCCAGGGTGCGTTCACGCCCGGCGAAGGCTGAGACCAGCATGATCAGCGTGGACTTGGGCAAGTGGAAGTTGGTCAGCATCGCTCCTACCGCGCGAAACTCGTATCCCGGATAGATAAAGATGCTGGCTTCGGCGGATTGTGCGAGGATGCGGCCCTCGGAGGACTGGCTAGCGGCGCCCTCCAGGGTGCGTACGGTGGTGGTGCCGACCGCGACGATCCTTCGTCCCGCATCGCGGGCGGTCTGGATCTTCTCGGCAGCTTCGGGCGAAATCGAATACCACTCGCGATGGATCTTGTGCTCCTCAACCACTTCAACGCGGATAGGCTGAAAGGTGCCGAGCCCGACATGCAGGGTGACCTCGGCAATCTCGACGCCACGGGCGCGGATGCGGTCAAGCACTTTGGGCGTGAAGTGCAATCCGGCGGTGGGAGCCGCCACCGAGCCCAGCGGCCGGGCATACACCGTCTGGTACTGCACGCGATCGAGCGGCGTGTCAGGGCGATCGATGTACGGGGGAAGTGGGACGTGTCCGATGCGCTCGATTACCGCGAAGAAATCGGCGACCGGATCGAAGCGCAGATGGCGCTCGCCAAACTCGCCGCGCGCGATGATTTCGGCCGCGAGTTCGTGCGACTGGTCGGTCGCGTCGAGGCCGAAATAGATGCGCTCGCCGATGCCCAGCTTGCGTCCGGGATGGACGAGGGCCTCCCACGAATTTGGCTCGGTGGAAAGCTGGCGCGTGAGCAGCACTTCGACTTTGCCGTGAAGGAACTGCGCAGCGGCAGGGTTGGCCGGAGAAATCGGCTGTGCGCGCAAACCGCTGCGCTGTCCGTAAAGCCGCGCCGGCAAAACACGCGTGTTGTTGACCACCAGTAAATCGTCAGGGAGGAGCAGGTCAGGGAACTCCTGAAAACTTAAGTCGCGCAAGCGGTCACTTGCACGGTCCACGTGCAACATGCGGGCCTCAGCCCGGTCAGCGAGCGGCTGTTTCGCGATCAACTCTTCCGGAAGGTGGTAGTCGAACTCAGAAACCAGCACACAGCGATTATGCCTTACGCGAAAACTTGAAACCGGCGAGTGCTGGCTTTTGCGGAATTCGAAAACTGGGGTACGATAAATACACTGAGGATGCTGTCATCCGTCAGACCCATGGTATGAAGACTGAAGAAAAGCATCGCGACGAGATCGTTCGCTTCGGCAAGTTGCTGCACCAGACCGGCTTGGTGGCCGCAACCGACGGGAACCTTTCCGTACGTCTGGGCGACGGCACGTTTCTGTGCACACCCACCCTGATGAGCAAAGGCCTAATGGAGCCCGACGACATGGTCATCGTGGATGCGCACGGCCAAAAGGTCAGCGGGCGGCGCAATGTCTCGAGCGAAATCGCCATGCACCTGTTCATCTACCGCAATCGTCCGGATGTGGGCGCGGTGGTGCATGCGCATCCTCCTACCGCGACCGGATTTGCCGCCGCGGGCATGCCACTGGACAGTGCTCTCTGCTCGGAAATCGTGATCACGTTGGGCAATGTTCCACTGGCGAATTACGAAACCCCAGGCACGCCGGAACTGGCGGAGGCCCTCGCCCCGCTGGTCGGCGATCATGATGCCATCCTCATGGCCAACCACGGTGTTGTGACCTACGGCGAAGATTTGCTCACCGCTTACATGAACATGGAGACGGTGGAGCACTACGCCAAGATCGCGCTGGTCACGCATATGCTGGGCAAGCAGCAACCCCTGAGCGAAACCCACGTGAGCAAGTTGCGCGAGATCCGCCTGAAATACCTCGCGCAGAACCATGTCGGCGCGAGCCGGGGCGACGACTAGCAGCTCGATTACAGCTTGGAAAGCACACAAGGCGCGAGCGAATCGCGCCTTGTTTTTTCAGTGGGTGGGTAGGCGAATAGCTCACGCGGTTGCGCCTGCACTGAAACTTCAAGCCTATTGCGGAGGCTTGGACTGATTGTTGCGCTGCGGCTGCTGTTTCGCTTGCGTTTGCTGTTGCTGCTGTCGGGCCAACTGTTGTTGCTGTTGCGCGTGTTGCTGTTGCAATTTCTCCGTCTGCTGCTGGTGCTGCTGTTCCATCTGCTGCTGTCTTGCCTCGTTAGCTTTCTGTTGTGCCATTTGCTGGTGTTCCTGCTCCTGCTGTTGCTGCAGCTTCTGTCGTTCCTGCTGCTGTTGCGCGTGTAGTTGCTCTTGCTGTTGCTGGTATTTCTGGTTCGCTTCGTTCCCATTGCTGGGAGCAGCAGAGCGTTCAATGGGCGGCAAGTCGTTGGGATGAACTGCCGTGTTGGGTCGTGCAGCATTGTTGTTATTTTCCGGGCGCGCCGCCTGAGTGTTGTTCTGTGGGCGAGCCGTTTGCGTATTGTTTTCTGGTCGTGCCGACTGGGTATTCTCGGTCCGGGCGGCCTGAGGGTTAGGCTTGGACTGGGCTGCAGCGCGGTTGGGCGGCGGATTGTAAGTTCCTCCCGCCTGCTTGGCCGGTACCACTGCCTGGCCCTTGAAATCTCCCGGCTTCTGAGTAGCCGCCACTGGCGGCTTCCCACGATTTACCGACGCACGCAAATCCTGGTTAGAGCGGGCTGCTTGAACTTGCTGAGTCTGAGCGGGTACCGGCGCTAGACGTTTCGCACGCGCTGCCCCCTCGTCTTGAGGCGTTGGGCGAGCAGTAATTCCACCATTGCCGCCGTTGTAGCTGACTCGATTCACGGTATTGTTATTGACCACAGTGGTGTTGTAAACATTGCGGACATTGGTGACGTTTACGTTGTTAACAGCACGGTTGTAGAAAAATCGGTCATGGTCCCAGCGTCCACCTTGGTAACCTTCGCCAAAGTACCCGTAGCCGTAGTTAATGCCGCCGTAGAAGCCAACCTGCGGTCCCCAATAGCCCTCGTGGAAGATGAATCCCTCTCCTCCCCAACCCCACCATCCGGGTGTCCAGAGGAGACCAACTTCCGGAGCCAAAATCCACGTACCAGGCACCCAGTAGTAATCGCCGTAGTCGTAGTAGTAAGCCCAATAACCGGGCGTCCAGAGGTATCCGTCGCCTGGGCAAAGAGGTTGCTCATAGATAGGCAGGGCAGGTGGTCCGAATGAGACCGCTATGCCTACACCGATCTGCGCATACGATGCCGCGCAGAGTGCAAGCATTGCCATTGCAATCCAAAGAATGCGCCTGTAGTTATTGGTCATTGTCGTCTTTTCCTTTCGTCGCCATCGTCGCCGGATAGACTGCCAATTTCATGCAGGCAGTGACGATTGACGACACCGTAGCACTTCATATCTAGGGGCGCTGATTCTGACTTCCGGCAAGCCGTGCATGACGGATGACCCTCAACTTAGTCAACCCGTCAATCTGGTCAATCTGCTTCTAGTCGCCCGTGCTGGCAAAGCCCTTGTCGCCCGTACTGGAAAAGCGCTGCCGGAGATTGGCTCCGACTTCCTGAGCTTTTTCCGCAAGCTTGGTGCGAGTGTCTTCTCCATTGGCTGGGGCGATCAGCCGGCCGACACCCACACCGATCCCGAGTCCGACAACGAATCGCAGCGTATCCCATGCGGCGTGGTTGTCTTCCTCGGTTAAGGCCTGGGACGCTCTCCCCACGCGTTCTGCAGCTGTCTGGTAAGTGTCCTGCGCGAAGTCACGGAGGTCGTCAACCTGGTCGGAGACTCGCTCCCGCATATCCTTTGTGGCACGATCCGATTGGTCAAGTAGGAACAGACTTGTTCCGAGTGCCATCTTAAGGATCTTTTTCATGTTCGTGTTCATGGTGCACCTCCGATTGCGCATAACTAGATCTTTGATCGGGAATTATTTGGTGATCGGACCGCCTACACGACGGTCCGGCGTCCACTCACGAGGTTGAAAATTAAGGTCACGAGGGCCAACAGTAGCAGGATGTGAATAAAGCCCCCTAATGTGTACGAGGTGACCATTCCTAGTAACCACAGAACCAGAAGGATCACGAATATCGTCCAAAGCATCTCAGCCTCCTTGTCACTCTGATGCCGGAGCACATGCACGCATGCAGCCTCTCCGATCTTCTCTGGAGACGGTAGCAATTTCACACCTGTTGTCGCTATCGGGTTAAGTCTGTAGGTCAGGACGAGAGTTCACCTACGCTCCGCCGATGGAGGTGTTCTCAATGTAAATGGGTGAGAAGCTATTCCCCGCCCAGGCGGAAGCGCAGACCTGCGCGGAAGTTCGCCTTCAACGCGGGATAGCCCAGCACTTCGTTGTAGTGATTGTTGAGAGCATTGCCCAGGTTGGCATAGGCAGTGATGTGTCGGGTCACGTTGTACCATCCCCCGAGATCGACGCGCGCATATCCCGCGGCGTAGTAGATAGGCGGAATAAGTCCGAAGAGAAAGTCGGAGTCCGGACGCCGGCCCACCGCCACCGCGCCGATCGTCGTACCAAAGCGCGGGCGAGTGTAGGTGAATAGGGCCGTGCCCGCGTGTTTGGGACGGCGCAACAACGGCGCACCCACTCCAAAGATGAGCGGATCGCAAAAAGGAGGACTGCACGACGGAGCCTCAAGAATCTGCGTCGAGGTATAGGTGTACGCGCCGGTGAATGAGAGGTGGCTGCCGATCTGGCCGCGCAACTCGACTTCCGCTCCGTGCGACATCGACTTGTTGAAGTTCACATACTGGCTGGTGAAATCGACCGGGTTGGTCTGATATTCAATCTGGTTATGGAACTGATTGCTATAGTAAAGCGCGCTCAACGAGACCTTGTTGCCGAAGAATCCCTGCTCGATGCCAGCTTCCCACGAGCGATTTTGTTCTGGTTGCAGATTCGGATTAGGAAGCGTCGGATAAGTTCCGGAAATACCGAACGACTGCTGGAAACTGGGCTCCTTGATACCCTCGGAGTATCCTGCTCGTAATCGCGTCCCGCTGAACGTCTCATCACCTTGAAGCAGCAGGAATGATACCGACGCGCGGGGCACGACTTTGTTGCCGAAGCTGGAGTTGTTGACGAAGCCGACTCCCGCGAGCGCCGACATGCGTTTCCAAGTTAAGAGCTCCTGGGCAAATAGATAGTTGTTGAAGCGCAATCCGTGGGTGTCGCTGACCGACGCAAAATCGGTGCCCGGCGCGAACGCAGAGTGGATGAATCCATTCTCGTCTTCGAAGGTGTAGCCGACGGTAGTTTGCACCCAGGGGCGGGGCGTCCACTGTCCCTGGTACTCGAACCCGGCGCGATTGTACTTGCTGAGGTTGGAAAACGGGCTATCGAGGAACTCGCGGCCCGGATCGACAGTGGCCTGCGAGTTCGCCTGCACGTGGCTGTACTCAAAGCCGCTGAACGTATGTTGCCAGGCTCCTGGGCCGCTGACCGCAAGCTCGGCGCTGGCCAGAAAATTGTTCTGGTGAGCGAGCTGATTGGAATTGGGCGGCAGCACCGGATCGCCATTGAACCACCAGTTCGACTGCACTCCCGTCCAGTTATTCGAATGCCGCAGGCGCAGGCGAAACGCAACCCGTTGCGAGAATCGTATCCCGACGTTGCCGCCCTCGAGTCCGTTGGAGTATGTGTCGTTGATACCTTGCCCTTCGGTGTTGAACTGGTTGAGGAAGAAGTTGTAGTCGTAAATCTTGTCGGCGCCTGCGACCGATGCATATCCGTTGGCCGTCGAAAACGTCCCGCCATCCGCGCCAAATTCGAAGACCGGCTTCAAGGTCGTTCCGGTGGTGGTCCAGAGTTGCACGACACTGGTCATGGCATCCGTGCCGTAGATGGTGCTCTCTGGACCGCGCACGACTTCGAGCCGCTGGATGTTGTTCATAGGAGTGACACCAAAGTCATAGAATCCACCAGGATCGTTGACCGGTACCCCATCGATCAGCACTTTGTTGTAGCTGGACTCGCCGCCACGCACGAACAGACTGGCCTGGCTGCCGCGGCGTCCGCTGGTGTTGACGATGGCTCCGGGAATGTAGCTGAGGGCATCGCCAGCGGCGGGTGGATTGAGCAGCGTGAGTTGGTCGCTGCTCAGCATGTCGAGCGACACTCCCGCTTGGTTTACCGTGTTGGGCGTGGCAGTAGCCGACACTACAACGGTCTGCGGCGTGGTCGTCAGCTTCAGTTGCACGACCTGTGGCTCCGTCTGTGGGACGGCCACGGCCAGCGACAGCGCCGCGAATCCGGGTGCAAGCACCTCCGCCTGATAGGCACCTTCGGCCAGGTTCGAAAACGTGACAACACCATCGCCGGAAGTCGTGAGAATTGCGACGCCCGCGTTGTCGCTGGAGCGGTACAGCGTAACCTGCACTCCAGATACACGCTCGGCCGTGGGGCTTTGCACGATGAGTTTCAGGTCGGCAGCGAACAGCGCGCTGGAAGTCAGCAAGCAGAAAAGAATAACGCGAATGCGGGTCAACACTCCTCCTCACGCGAAAGGGGTTGGAATGAAGGTTCGCGCCGGTCTCCTGACTTGCGAGTTGCGATGCGGACATCGCGTACTACGACGGAGGCCTTCCCGTTTGCACAGTGGCCTGGCGCCAAACAGCTCGCTTACAGTTGCGCGGCAGCGCGGGATTCACACCCGCTTCCCAGTTCCGCCCCAGTGGCGGAACGCGCGAACCAATCGTGGATGAAGATGAACTGGAAAGAACAACCCGAAGACGGAATTTGTCCCAAGGGAAACTCCGACTCTATCTCCCGGGGGAGGCGGTGTCAAACCCGCGGCGAGGAAAACCGGGCCTCCGCGTTGGCGGTGATGCGCTCCAAGGCTTCCTGCATTTCCACGTGCGCCGCCGCGAGTCCAGCGTCATCTGCATCGGGTGGAACAAAGATTTTGCGCGCGACACGGACATACGCCCGCGAAAATGGCTTGGGAATCATGAACCCGTCCCAGGTGCTGAGCACCCACGCTTTTTCCATCGCGACATAAAACGCCGTGATCGGAACGCCCGTGGTGCGAGCCAACAGCACCGGTCCTCGCTTTGCGACGTAGCGCGGACCGCGCGGGCCGTCGATAGTAAACGCCACGCCACCTCCGTTCATGACCAGAGTGCGCATCTCAAGCAAACCGCGTTGGCCTCCGCGCGAGCTGGAGCCGCGCACCGGGGGATATCCCATGCGCTGGATCACGCGCGCGATGAATTCGCCGTCGCGGCTTTGGCTGGTGAGCACCGCCAGGTTGCGATGGCGGAAGATCCAAGCTGCTCCCAGCACGCAGCGATGCCAGAAGGGAAAGATTCCGGGATGAATGTTGTCCAGGCTGCCGATCGAGCCTTCTTCCCACGAGAACGTGACTTTCACCGTCGGTCCCACCAGGTAAAGGAATGCCGGGACGATCCACGAGACCAGCCAAAGCTGCAGGCGCTGCGGCAAGGTGAACTGGGGGTCGCCGGAGTCGTCGACGGCAGCGCTGGATTCGAGGGGCACGGGAGAATTCTAACTGACGGCCACCCGATGCTTCACCCCGAGTACTTCAGCCACCGCCGCAACTCCGGCAGCGTTGGACGCTTGCCGTACATCAGGATGCCCACACGATAGATGCGCGATGACAGTCCGAGCAGTCCCCACGTGGTGAGCAGCATCAGCGCGACGCAGAGCACGATCTGCCACATGGGCGGAGTCTCGACCATCACGCGCACGAACATCAGAATCGGCGCGAAGAAAGGAACCATCGACGTCCAGAACGCCAGAGGTGAGTTGGGATGCTGCAGCACCGGAGTGCTTAGGACAATGGCGAAGATGATGGGCAGCATGGCTGGCCACTGCACCTGCTGCGCTTCCTGGTCGGAGTTGACCATCGCGCCCAGCGCGGCGTACATGGTCGAATAGAGGAAGTAACCGAGGATGAAGAACACCCCGAAGGCGACCACGCCAGCCATCGGAATATGAATGTTGGACATCATGGAGTGCGACGCAGTCAGTCCGGGCAGGGAAAATGCCAGTCCCACCAGCAGCCAGATGATGGTTTGCGTCAAGCCGACCGCGCCAACGCCTATGATCTTTCCGGCGAGCAACTGTTTCGCCGTGACCGACGACAGCAGAACTTCGAGGATGCGTGAACTCTTCTCCTCAATGATGGAGCGCATTACCGCAAACCCATACATCAGCACGTTCACATACAGCAGCATGACCATGGTGAACGAGACCAGGAACACCGAGATTCCGCTGGCGCCTTCCTTGCCCTTCTCGATGCGGATGGAATCGAGATCGATGGGCTTGAGCAGGGTTTCGACTTCCGCGCCGCTCATGCCCTTTTGCGCCAACTGGCGTTTGACCAGCGCCGATTGCACCGCGTTTCGCAATTCAATGCTTTCGCCAAAGTCGGTGACATCCCTGGCGTTGTAGACCACTTTGTGGTCGGCGAGGTTGGCGTCGGTGATCCACAGGAAGCCGTCGATCTTGCCATCGGTTATCTGTTGCCGCAGCGAAGTTCGCTCGCCCTCGGTGACGTCGGTGCTGATGTCGATCGCATAGTACGGGGCCGACATTTTCTGATTCGACTTGCCCCCGTCGCTCTTTGCATTCTCCGCCTCGGTGTTCTGCTGTTGCGGCGCCATCAACTGTTGCTTTACCGCCTCGGCGATTTCGGGATTGCTGGCCACCAGCACGAGGTGGCGCGTGCCACCCGATTTCATGTCCGACAGCATCGCCGGTATCAGGATGGTCGAGGCCATGAACACCGGCATCAGCAGGGTCATGATGATGAACGCCTTGCTGCGGATGCGTTCCAGATACTCGCGCCGGATGATCAGCCAGGTGTTATGCATTTTGGCCCACCACGTCGATGAAGATTTCTTCGAGCGACGGGTCGACCAGTTCAAAGCGGCTGATGCGGGCATGCTGCGCGCATAGGCGAAGCAATTCCTGCGAGTCGGCGCCCGGCTTCAGGCGGACCTCCACATAGTTGCCATAATTATTGACCGACTCGATGAGTTCGCTGTGGTCCCACGGTGGGTCGCCCTCGTACTGCATCTGCACCGTGTTCTTGCCGTAGCTGGCCTTGATCTTCTTGAGTTCGCCCTCCAGCACGCTGCGGCCATGATCGATCAGGCAGATCGAATCGCACAGTCGTTCGACCTGGTCCATGCGATGGGTGGAGAAGAGTATCGTCTTGCCCGCCTTCTTCAACTCGATCATCACGTCCTTGAGCATCACCGCGTTCGCGGGATCGAGACCGGAGAACGGCTCGTCGAGAATCATGAGGTCGGGATCGTGCAGCATGGCGGCGACGAACTGTATCTTCTGCTGCATTCCCTTGGACAACTCTTCAACCTTCTTCTGTGTCCAGTCCGAAAGCTGCAGGCGCTCGCACCAGTCCAAGGTTCGCCTCCGCGCCTCGGCGGTTGACAGTCCATGCAGCCGCCCAAGAAAAATGAGGTGATCGAGCACCTTCATCTTCTTATAAAGGCCGCGCTCTTCGGGCAGGTAGCCGACGCGTTGCAATTGCTCGCGATGAAATTTCTCGCCGAACAGCCGGACTTCGCCTTCGTCGGGAATGTTGATGCCGATCATCATCCGGATGGTCGTGGTTTTGCCGGCGCCGTTTGGTCCGAGCAGTCCGTACACTCCGCCCTCGCGAATGTTGAAGGAAAGATGATCGACGGCAACGAAGCGATCGTAGGACTTGTGGATTCCGCGAAGTTCGACGATGTCAGGCATAGTTCACTAAGACTTATGGAACGCCCCGTTCGTCACCGGCTGAGGCGTGGTCCTGCGTGCGGGGCCATCGCGATTGTAACGATCCACGATGATCCGGCAACATCACGCGTGGTTCCTGCATGCCGCGTGCGAGGGATCAAGCCAGACGCATCGGCAGGTCGGCGTCGCGGGCTGTATTCTCGGCGAGCCGGCGCGCGGTGATGTCGAGGTTAATCCCAACCATGCGCTCGGGCTTACCGGCGGGGTCGTAGAAAACTTGGCCCTGACTCGCGACCCAGCGCACGCGTCCGCTAGCGGTGCGGATGCGATACTCCTCCGACCAGTTATGGAGCCGCTGCCGGAAGAGTTCATCCAGTTGCGCCACAACCCAGTCGCGGTCGTCGGGATGCATGCTCTCCTCCCATTTCTGGCGCGATGGCTTTTCGTCGAGCGAGAAATCGTAGAGGCGCTGAAAGCCGTCCGACCAGTACACGATGTCGTTGACAATGTCCCAGTCCCACACGCCGCCTGACACCACCCGCTTGGCGATGCCGAGCCGCTCTTCGTTGGCCAGTAACTGTCGCTGTGTAACCTTGCGGATTTCCGCCTCGTTGGAGGCTTGCAGAACCGCCTCCCGACTGGCCTCACCCAGTGCGGAGATCACGAGCCCAGAGAACGCGAACAACAAAGTGCCGACCACGGCCTTCGGGCCGGGGAGCCCGAGAGTGTAGAGCGGCGCAACCAGGAAATAGTCCGCCGACATTACGCAGATAAGCACCGAAACAATACCGGGGCCGAGACCTCCATAAAATGCGGACAGTGCGACTGGAAGAGTCAGCAAAGTGAAAGGGAAGCCGTCATCGATCATGTAGCGTCCCAACAGCCAGCGTCCGGCAAGGAACCCAACGGAAATCAGAATGGCACCGCCGTAACGCCAGCGGAGGCTTTGCCGCGAATCGTTTTGCGGAAAAATTCGCAGGATGGAAAGAAAATCGGCCATGGCACTTGCAGACGAACCGACAGACTAGCAGCCGCCGGCCCCGACTAAAGTTGACGCTTAATGGCGAAATTTTGCCATAGCCATTAAGTGTGCTACTCGTCGCACGTTTGTAGGAAGTTGCGCACCATCTGCTTGCCGTGCACAGTCAGCACACTCTCAGGGTGGAACTGTACCCCTTCGACGGCATACTGGCGATGCCGCAGTCCCATGATCACCCGGCCGCCATCGCGGTCCAGACAGGTAGCGGAAATCCCCAACCCGGCGGGTAGGCTTTTTTCCTGGACCACCAGCGAGTGGTAGCGCGTCGCGGTCATGGGAGAGGGAATACCGCGAAAAATCGTTTTCCCGTCATGCTCAACCGAACTCGTCTTGCCGTGCATGAGGTTTGCGGCGCGCACCACATTTCCGCCGAAGGCCGCACCAATGGCCTGGTGTCCTAGACACACGCCCAACAGCGGCACGCGCCCGGCGAAGTGCTTGATTACGTCGATACTGATGCCTGCTTCCTGGGGCGTGCAGGGGCCGGGAGAGATCACAATTCGTTGGGGACCGAGCTGCTCGATTTCATCCACGGTGATCTGGTCGTTGCGGCGCACCACGACCTCGAAACCCAACTCCCCAATGTACTGGACCAGGTTGTAGGTGAATGAGTCGTAATTGTCCAAGACAAATATCATGTTGCGCCTACCCGGCCTTTTCTGCCGCCCTTAACAGCGCGCTCGCCTTGTTCATGCACTCTTGATACTCGCTTTCGGGGTCCGAGTCGGCGACGATGCCCGCGCCAGCCTGCACATAGGCGCGGCCGCGATGCAAGACCATGGTGCGAATGGCAATGCAGGAGTCAAGATTGCCGGCGTAATCAGCGTAAAGAATTGCACCGCCATAAACCCCGCGGCGCACTGGTTCCAGTTCTTCGATGATCTCCATGGCGCGAACTTTGGGCGCTCCGCTCAGTGTGCCTGCGGGGAAACATGCCGCCACTGCGTCGAGGGCATCGAGTTCAGGGCGAAGGCGGCCTTCCAGCGCCGACACCAGGTGCATGACGTGGGAGTAGCGCTCCACGTACATCAGGTCGCGCACCTGGACCGTGCCGTAGTCACTGACGCGTCCCAAATCGTTGCGCCCGAGATCGACCAGCATAACGTGTTCGGCGCGCTCCTTCTCGTCGGTGCGCAGCTCTTCGATGAGGCGTTCGTCGTCGCTAGCCTCATCGCCGCGGCGACGTGTGCCTGCGATGGGACGGTACTCCAACTTGCGCCCCGTGATGCGCACCAGCATTTCCGGCGAAGCGCCCACCACGTGGATATCGTCGAGCTGAAGAAAAAACATGTAGGGCGACGGGTTGACCGTTCGCAGGGCACGATAAATCTGGAACGGCTCGGCCGGCGGCTTGAAATCGAGGCGCTGCGAGAGCACGACCTGAAAGATGTCACCCGCCGCAATGTATTCCTTGGCGCGGCGAACGCTTTCGAGGAACTCATCATGCGATGTTCTGGTGTGCACCTTGATAGGCTTTCGCTTGGCAGGAGCCGACCAGCCCAGTTGCTGCTTGTGAATCCCCGCCACCAGCTTGCGCTCCAGGGCATCGATATCGGCCAGCGCGCGGTCGTAGGCCTTGCGCGGAGACTCGGCGCGAACATCTGCGGCGGCGATGATATGCAGTTGGTGCTTCAGATGATCGAAAGCCAGCAGCCGGTCGTAGAAAGTAAAGACGCAATCCGGCAAATCGACGTCCGCCTTCGCCGTTTCCGAAAGCCGTTCGAACTGTCGCACCATGTCGTAGGCGAAATATCCGACACCGCCCGAGGTAAACGGCGGTAAGCCGGGGACCGTCGCGGGACGAAACTGCCGCAGAGTTTCGCGCAGAACATCATTCACATTGCCGGTGCGACGCTCTTCGGACGATCCCCGGCGAATCGTCAGTTCCCGGCCGCGCGCGGTGAGCACCATGCGGGGCTGCGCGCCGACAAACGTATAGCGGCCGATCTTCTCGCCGCCTTCGACCGATTCCAGCAAGAAGGAATATTTCTGTTGGGCGGCTACGCTCAGGAACGCGCCAACCGGCGTCAGTAAGTCGGCGCTCAGCGTCTTGGCCACGGGAATCAAGGTGGCGTCGCGGCTAAACTGCAGAAAACTCTTGTAATCAGGCGTAACCATCAGGTCCCTGGCGCGAGTTACGGGGTGGACTGATTATACGAGAGGTGGGAAGCCTTGTTGTTGACGTGCCGACACCAGGGATTCTTCTGACCTTCACCTTCACGTATTAGAGGAGTCGAATCCATCACAACGATGTGTGCTGCAGGTCACCACCGACGGAGTACCGTAAGCTTACTATCACGCCAATTCGGTCGCCTGGGATTCCATCGGCAACCGTCGACATAGCGGTAGATCTGATGCACCCGCCGCTTACGTCGATGTCCTGTTGGGACCAGCGAGACCCTCCTTGGTTTGTGTTGTTGCAAACAGTTAAGGAGTACTGAACGAAGCTACTCATTCAGTCTTGGCGGAGCTATTTGCGATCTGGCCAACCGATTTGGTTTACGGGCGCATACGTCGCGTTCTCCTGCGCGTGGATCTTCCTCACCGATAGACTCGTAGGACATTTCTCGCTTACCGTGACAGCCGCAACTCGCTGGGGCATTATTAAGGGCTTCGCGTACGTTGCCATCACCAGCGGCCTGATCTACGCCATTCTGAGGCGCCTCGAGGAAACCAACAAGAGTCTGGAAAACATAGTTGCCAGCCGGACCGCAGCCTTGGCTGCGTCCGAAGTAGAGTCGCGATCGCGAGAGGAGTGGCTGCGGCGGATGCTGGCCAGCCTGCCGGATGTGTCCTGGACCACGTCACAGGATCTGCATACCGTTTTCGTGAGCCCCAATGTGGAGAGCATTTTCGGTTACTCCGAAACAGAGATATACGAAGATACCGTAGGTGTGTTGCAGAGGTGTATTCATCCCGATGACTGGGCGCGCTTCATCGGAAACGTTCAGGCTCTCTTCTCGCAGGGTATTCCGCTCGATGAGGAATTCCGCGCGCAGCGCAAGGACGGCCGTTGGATCTGGGTGCACGACCGCGCGATCCGCACTCACAGCGAAGACGGTGTGCTGTACGCTGACGGCATACTTTCGGATGTCACCGCCCGTAAGGAGGCGGAGCTTGCGCGCATCGCGTCCGACCAGCGCTACCGGCTGCTTTTTGAAAGGAACCTTGCGGGAATCTTTCGAGCGGAGGTAGGTGGGAAGATACTCGACTGCAACCCGGCGCTGGTGCGCATGCTGGGACATGACTCAGCCGCCGAGATTGTGGGCTGCACGACGGCGGACATCTTGTACGACCCGGCGGAGCGAACGGAGTTGTTGCAGATTCTGACCGAGAATGGAGTTATCGACAACCGTGAGATACGGCTCAGCCGGAAAGACGGCACTGCTCTTTGGGGCTTGCACACTGTCTCTCTTCTTGCCTCGAACAGTGCCGGGCCAGCAACCATCGAGGCGACATTGATCGATGT
>DATBZX010000280.1:0-8815 GCA_036512955.1 Terriglobales bacterium | reverse complement strand
CTTCCGACCCTACGAAATCATCTGCACAGTATTAACGAGAAACTCCGGACCCACAACCGGCTCGAAGCCATGATGCACGCGATGCAGCGCGGCCTCATCTAGGGTCCCGTGCCCTGCCCTTTCCTCCACCAAACAAATGTTTCGGGTTGTGTGACAAATGGATCATTGCCCATTTCCGCTGGAGGGTTCAGCTTAGAAAAGGGCGAGATGCCAAGTCAGAGCGTATACCAAACAGTTTCGAGGCCTACCACTTCAATCGAGCAGTTGAAGCAGCACGGCCAGTCGATATGGCTGGATTTCATCGGCCGCGGAGTGGTTCGTCAGGGGGAATTCGAACGCCTGATTGCGGATGACGGTCCAACCGGGGTGACGGGGAATCCGGAAACCTTCGATCGGGTCATCGCCGAAGGCCGCGATTACGACGATGCATTTGAAGGATTGGCTCAGATCGATTCCCACATCGACGCGCAAGCGATCTACGAACGCATTGCGATTGTAGACGTCCGGATGTCGGCCGACGCGCTGCGAACGGTTTTTGACCAAACTCACGGAGTGGATGGTTTTGCGAGCATCGGGATGTCTCCTTACCTGGCGCACGATACCGAAGCGAGCATTGCCGAAGCGCGGCGTCTCTGCGACAGAGTGCATCGGCCGAATCTGATGATCAAAGTGCCGGCAACACGTCAGGGCATCCCCGTTATCGAAGCTCTCATCGCTGAGGGTATCAATGTCAATGTCACGCTCGTGTTTTCACCCGCACACTACGAAGCGGTCGTGGGGGCATACCTTCGCGGCATTGAGCGCGCACCCGACCCCAGGCGCATTGCGTCTGTAGTCTCCGTTCCCGTCAGCCGAATCGATAGCAAGGTTGACGGCGAGCTACTGCGCATCGGCACGCCGACGGCGCTGTCCTTGCGTGGAAAGATCGCCATCGCCAACGCAAGGCGCATTTTCCGCCGATTCTGCAACATCTTCCACAGCGACCGCTTTGCGAGTCTCCGGCTTCGCGGCGTTCACCCACAACGAATGCTCTGGGTAAGTGCCACGACAGAGAATCGCGCCGATTCCGAGGTCCGTTACGTTGAGGAACTCATCGGCCCGGATACGGTTACTACCGTGCGACTGGGAACTCTCGATGCATTTCGCCAGCAAGGACAGGTTCGCGGCATCACGCTTCACCATAATCCGGCTGAAGCGGAAACTGTGTTGGAGGACCTACAACGAGTGGGTGTCGATCTCGACACGATCACGGAACAGTGGCAAGCGGAGAGCGTGGCCGCACTCGCCGTGTCGTTGGATAATGTACTGACCACTCTGGACCGCAGGCGCAGCGCCGGGACCAGATCATGAGAGCAGGAGGCAGCTATGTCTACCGTAGCAAACTCGTCCGCCCAAGTTTTGAAACTGAATAGCCGTCGCGAAGTCGCGGAGCGCACAGTGGCGTTTGAATTCACAAAACCACTCGGGTTTGAGTTCAAGGCCGGCCAGTTCGCGGAAATCACCTGGATCGATCCGCCGGAGACCGACGCCGAGGGAAATGCACGCGCGTTTTCCATTGCGAGCGCTCCTTATGAGGATCGCCTGATGTTTACGACGCGCCTGCGCGATACCGCCTTCAAACGGGTGCTACAGAAGACGCAGATTGGAAGTATTGCGAAAGTAGACGGGCCTTTCGGCGACCTCACGCTCCATAACAATGTGAGCCGTCCCGCTGTCCTGCTGGCCGGCGGAATTGGTATCACCCCGTTTCGCAGCATGATTCGCCACGCCGCGCACGAAAGGCTGCCACATAAACTCTTCCTCTTTTACGCAAACAGGCACCCGGAAGATGCACCGTTCCTGGAGGAGTTGAGTGCCATCGAGAAGGAGAATGTCAACTTCACTTTTATACCGACGATGACAGCCGTGAGCCGCTTGCAGCGACAGTGGACTGGAGAGACCGGGCACATCGATCCGGAAATGCTCACCCGTCACTTGAATGGTCTTCCGGAATCCTCCGTCGCAGTGCCCATCTACTACGTGGCCGGACCGCCTGCGATGGCGAAAGGTTTGCGGGCTATGCTCAACGATGCGGGCATCGATGACGATGACATTCGCACGGAGGAGTTTGGTGGCTATTAGATCGCACGACAGCTACCTTGGAGGGGTGCTTCGCGCTACAACCAGGCGCCCAGCGCAGGAAACAAAGGAAGGGTGACGTGAATGGCAGACAACCTCTATCCAGCAGCGAGCCGCGAGCTGAACCAAGCGCGGCAGGCGCTCGCGCCCGAGACGAACGACGCATTTGCCGCATTCAGCAAGAGTGTGTTCAAAGAGGGCGCGCTCGACGCCAAGACCAAGCAACTCATCGCGGTCGCGGCGGCACACGTGACGCAGTGCCCTTACTGCATTCGTGGGCACACCAAACAGGCGCTCCGAGCCGGAGCGACACGCGAAGAGGTGATGGAAGCCATCTGGGTGGCCGCCGAGATGCGCGCTGGCGCCGCCGTTGCCCACTCGAACCTCGCGTTAGACGCGATGAACGAGGTCGGAGGCTAACTCGGATGATGCGCCGGAGGTGTGCAAGGGCTTCACCGGCAATCCGTGGAGAGATCCCCCGGCTCTGCCGGGGAATCGGTAACAGTTTGACAGATCCGGCATTGTGCTTTACCACTCTGCATTTGCAAGGTGGCGTTCGGATTGCGGCCTCACGAAGCTGTGGTGTCAGGCTTTTGATCGGTTGCGATCAGGCCCCCTTGAGGGGCCAGCAACGTTAAAGCCCCGGCTCTACTGGGGATATTTGCCCGCAGAATCCCGCTGGTCAGAATGCGGGCTCTCAGACCGCCTCGTCCGCGCAGGGCATCTTCTGCCCCAGGCCCGAACGCCACATTCATCCAGTAGCAGGGACTACACTCACCCATCCCTTCAAATTGAATGTCCTGAACAGAGAATCTCCGTCCCACGAGGGTATTCAAATCAATCCCGCGCGTGATGGCATTTCGGCGGAGAACGCCAGTGTGCTTGTCGTGAATCTTGAACTGGCGGCAGAGGTCTTCATAGACCTCCCAGGCAAAGAACGTAATCTGCCCTTTGTAGTCCTCCTTATAGTCGAAGAAGCGGTCCCCGCGCAGCCCACGTCCGGCTGTACACTCGACTGAAGCCATCTCGACAGCCGCTTCTTCGCCGGGGGGTTGGCCGTGATGCCCAAAGTAGTTGTGTCCGCGGGAAATGTACAGGCCCACAATCTCGATCATGGGCGGCAACTGACAAGTCGTATCAAATCGTGGATTCACTGTGATTCCTTAGCCGAATCAATTGTGGTAATGCAGGCTCTCGGCGAGAAAGGGATCCCCCAGTGGCACTGGCGGAGCGCTCCCCATAGCTCGCGCAAAAACCAAAATAAACAGCGCAAATGTGCCGGCTATCGCCGCGACTTCCCACGGTCCGAATTGCGGGTTCGACCCTCCAGTGGCGGGCTCAATCATCAAGTACAGATCGAGCCAGCGCCCCAGCAAAACGACCACGGCCACCTTGGCGAGCAGGCCCCCGGTGCGCTTCGTGCGCTTGGGCAACAAGACCACGAACGGCACTGCCCAGTTCAACAACATGTTCAGGATAAAAAGCGGCATCCAGTATTGGTGCTGCCGCCCGATGTAGTGCACGGTCTCTTCAGGGATGTCCGCGTACCAGATCAGCATGTATTGGCTGAACCAGATGTACATCCAGAACGTCGTGAAGGCGAACAGCAATTTGCCCAGGTCGTGCAGGTGCTCGTCGGTTACGAAGTCGCGAAGCGGTCCCGCGCGGCGCATCCAAACGACCAGCAGAATGATCACCGCCAAGCCCGACGAAAACAGGCCGGCGAAATTGTAGATTCCAAAAATAGTGCTCGACCAGTGCGGCTCTAGCGACATCACCCAATCGAAACTCGCCAGACAGAAGGTGATGCCGAAAACCACGAGGAAGGTAACCGATAGCTTCGCGTTACTGCGGCTGGCCGCCGGATCGCGGGTGTCGTCCTGAAGCCGCGACGTCTTCAGAATGGCCCTCGTGAACAGGAGCCACAGCGCAACGTACAGGACAGCCCGCGTCAGAAAGAAAGGAAAGTTCAGCCAGACCGCCTTGAATCCGGTCATCTCTCCGCGGTTGTGAATCCATGGATAGAGCGAAGATCCAAAGAGGAAGACAACGGCCAGGACAGCGGCGCCATAAGGCAGAATGGCACTCATCGCTTCGGGCACGCGCCGGAAGGCAGTACCCCAGGCCGCTCCACTGGCGTACAGGATCGCAACGAACAAGATGCCGGCCAGGCCCAGGCACATGAGACCGAAGCCGGCCATCAGCAGGCTGCCGAGCGCTCGTTGGGGTGAGAGGAATAAACCGGTGGCGAGAGTGAGAAAGCCGGCCGCCGCCATCCCGTAGAGCCAGCGCTCAAATGACGGGGATAAGCGCCACTGCCCGTTCATTTCCGTACCTCCGGGCCGCTAGGCGATGGCGTCAGGGCCGACTGCGGCGCGGGCGCCTGTGTAGCCTGTGCGCTCCGCTGCAGGGATCGCACGTAGAGAATCGCCTTCCATCGATCGTCTTCAGACACTTGCGAGGCATAAGAAGGCATGTTCTTCTGTCCGTATGTGAGGATGTGAAACATCCGGCCGTCTTTCAGTGTCAGTGTCTTCTCACTAGTGAGAGGAGGTGGCGCCGGGAAGCCGCGCATGGCGACGGTCCCGTCACCTCGTCCGGCCCCCCCGTGGCAGGGCACGCACCAGGTGCGGAACACGAATGCACCACGCGTGAATGCCGCAAGATCCTCGAAGGTATAGGGATTGCTCAACTCTTCGCCCGCACGGATCGCACCGGCCTCCGTGGCCTCGTAATCCACGGGATGAAAACCGCGCGGAATAGTATCGGGAGGGGGTGCCTGCAAGGTCTTTCCGTCGGGGAAGTTGGGATTCGCCGAATACGCCTTGTAGGCGGCGGTTCGAACCATCTCGGGAAGGACCTCCACATTAGGGCGGGACGGCTGTGGCCGGATCAGGAATCCGCAGGCGACGCACAGCGCCAGCGCAACGGCCAGCAACAGGTTGAGTTTCACGGTAAGGACTCCTCGGCACGCTCGATAACCTCGACGGCTCCATGCCGCTCCAGCAGGCGGCGAACCTGTACCGGCTCAAAGGCGGCGTCGGTCTCCTCGAGCACCAGCGCAAAGCGATCGTTGGTCACGCCCGGAATGACGGTTGCCGCCCGGCGGCCGGGATAGAGGCGGCTTACCACGAATAACGCGATCACGGTACTGATGCCGGCGAATAACACCATCACCTCGAATGTGACCGGGACGAAGGCGGGTAATGAGTTCCACGGTTTGCCACCCACGTTGACGGGCCAGTCGGCAGCGGTTGCCCAGTATTCGAACCAGAGTTTGGCCACGGCCCCAACCAAGCCCAGCGCGAAGCAGACCCAAGGCAGACGCGATGGTTGGAGGCCCATCGCCTTGTCGAGGCCGTGGACCGCGTAAGGCGTGTAGATATCGAGGATGGTATAGCCCTCCTTCCGAACCTCCCGGGTGATCGAAAGAATGTCGTCCTCGTCCTGAAAGATGCCGACCATCACGCGCCCGCTCATTTGTGGTGCCTCCTTTCGGCACGTTCGTGCGCCACGACACCCTTCACCTCCGCCATCGCAATCATCGGCAGAATGCGGCAGAAGATCAGAAAGCAGGTGAAGAAGAGCCCGAAGCTCCCCAATAATGTTGCGACTTCGATGCTGGTGGGGCGGTAGCTTGCCCAGTTGGATGGGAGAAAGTCCCGATGGAGACTGGTCACGATGATCACGAACCGCTCAAACCACATCCCGACATTGATCAGGAGACTGAGGACGAATACCACTGCAATACTCGTTCGGACTCGCCTGAACCAGAGGAGCTGCGGGATAAGCACATTGCAACTGATCATCGTCCAATAAGCCCAGGCGAAGGGGCCGAACGCCCGGTTCAGGAAGACGAACTGCTCGTACGGATTGCCCGAATAATGAGCCATGAAGAACTCGGTGCCGTAGGCGAGAGCGACGATGCTGCCGTTCAGAAGGATCAGCTTGCACATCACTTCGACATGACGCACGGTGATGTAATTCTGGAGGTTCATAACCGTGCGGGCGACAATCATCAGCGTGAGCACCATCGCCATCCCCGAGAAAATAGCTCCGGCGACGAAATAGGGCGGGAAGATAGTCGCGTGCCAGCCGGGAATCACGGCGGCGGCAAAATCCCAGCTCACAATGGTGTGCACCGAAACCACCAGCGGCGTGGCGAGACCGGCCAGCAGCATGTAGACGGTCTCATAGCGCTGCCAGGTTCTGAAAGATCCGTCCCAGCCGAGGCTGAAAAACTCGAAAAGGCGGCGACGCAGTCCCGGGTGCGCCCGGTCGCGAATCGTGGCCAGATCGGGTATCAGGCCCAGGTACCAGAATGTGAGCGAAATAAGGAAATAGGTCGAGATGGCGAAGGCATCCCACGCCAGCGGAGAACGGTAATTCATCCACAGCGGTCCGCGGAAATTGGGATAGGGGAAAATCCAATACCCCAACCAGGGCCGTCCCATGTGAATCAGTGGAAAGACACCGGCGCACATCACCGCAAACAGCGTCATCGCCTCGGCCGAGCGGTTGACCGAGGTTCGCCACCGTTGCCGGAAGAGAAACAGAATCGCCGAGATCAGCGTGCCGGCGTGCCCGATGCCGATCCAGAAGACGAAGTTTGTGATGCCGAACGCCCAGCCCACCGTGTTGTTCAATCCCCACGTGCCGATGCCCGTGGCGACCTGGTAGGTGACCGCTGCTGCACCCATTACCAGCAAGGAAAATGCAATCAGGAAACCGATCCACCACAGGGCATTGGGACGGCGGAGCATGGCGGCGCAGATATCGCTGGTGATCTGCGAGAGGCTCTTGTCGCCCAGAATCAGCGGCGGCCGCGAAACGGCCTGAACTTCAGCCACGATGGTCTCCCCCTTTGTCCGTCTTTTTGTCGCGGACAATTTTCAGATAGCCCACCGAGGGG
Source organism: Terriglobales bacterium (assembly GCA_036512955.1). GTDB lineage: Bacteria > Acidobacteriota > Terriglobia > Terriglobales > Acidobacteriaceae > DASRAA01. The sequence goes on along the minus strand of DATBZX010000280.1, from coordinate 1,785 downwards.
CGAGTGTTGAGTTCTTCCAGCACGCGATAGCGCCGGCCGCTGTTCATCCGCTGCGCGACCTTGCTCTTCGGGTCGTTGACATCACCGAAGACGATGGCCTGGGCGGGGCATGTCTGCTGGCAGGCGGTCTGGATCTCGCCATCGCGCAGGTTGCGGTTCTGGCGCTTGGCCTCGGCCTTGGCGTCCTGAATGCGCTGCACGCAGAAACTGCATTTCTCCATGACGCCGCGTGACCGCACGGTCACATCGGGGTTGAGCGTCAGGTTGGCCAGGCGATCGTCCCGCGAGTTTTCAAACCAGTTGAAGCGGCGAACCTTGTAGGGACAGTTATTTTCGCAGTAGCGGGTGCCGACGCAGCGGTTGTAAATTTGCTGGTTGAGTCCCTCACCGCTGTGCACTGTGGCGAGCACGGGACAGACGGTCTCGCAGGGAGCGTGCTCGCAATGTTGGCACAGCATCGGCTGATGCGCCACTTCGACGTCCCCGGGCGGTCCCGAGTAATAGCGATCGATGCGGATCCAATGCATTTGGCGGTTACGCAACACCTCATCCTTGCCCGTCACCGGTACATTGTTCTCCACCTGGCACGCGATCACGCAGGCCGAACATCCGGTGCATGCGTTCAGGTCGATGGTCATGGCCCAGCGGTGGCCGGTGAAGGGATGGTCCTCGGGCCAGAGATCCAACGCGGGTGCCTCGTGAACGCTCTCGTGTTTCGCCGCGCCGGAACCCAAAGCCTCCCGCGTAGTTTCCTGAACAATCGGACGTGGACCGCCGCCCGGATCCAGGTGTTTCGGTACCGTGAGGCTGTTGTAGCCCTCCGTTACCGCCACCGGTTGGCGTTTGCCAGCGGAAGTCACTTTCACATCGTCGCGCCAGTACCGGACGCTCCCGCTCTCCATGAGGAGAAATGGTGCGGCATTGGCGCCGATCATTCCATTCGGTCCCAGAGTCGGCCGTCGTTCGAGCCATTTGGGGCCAGTGTTGGCGAATCGCGCGGAAACCGAGCGCCCATAACCAAGCGCCACGGCGACCACCTTTTCATGCTGTCCGGGCTGGATAAGAACCGGCAGTTCGATGGCGGTTCCTGAAACCTGGAGCCGGACGACGTCCCCGTTGTGGAGAGCCATGCGCTCCGCGGTTGCCGGAGCGAGGCTGGCATAGTTGTCCCACGTCGCTTTGGTCACGGGGTCGGGAAGTTCGTGCAGCCATGGGTTGTAAGCGTGCCGCCCATCCGGCATGGCGGGTTTGGGGTAGAGCACCAGGGCGAGTTCACCGCCCGAGGACTGGTCCGCGGCGATGGGTTTGACCGCCTGAACGTCGAACGGTTTCAGGGGAGAGGGCTGCGGCCGCACGCGCGCGAAACCGGCCTCGACGGACTTCTTCCAGAATGCCTCGAAGGTCTCCCGGCCGTCCTGGCGCGGGTAGACGTTCTCCTTCCAGAAGCCCTTGACCAGTTCATGGGCGGGAGCGCCGACGCCGGACCATCGCGCGAAACTTTCGATCGCAGGCCGGGCTTGGCCGAGGGGACGAATCGCAGGTTGGCTGATGGCGGCCACACCGGCGACCGGCTCGGAATCGCCCCAGGTTTCCAGAGGATCGCACTCGGGGCACACGAAGCGAGCCAGCGACGAGGTCTCATCGGGACGCGGCGACAGGCTCACCAGCAAGGGGATGCTCGCCAGCGATTTTGCGAGATCGTCTCCGCCTGGCAGGTCCGCCAGCGGATTCAGGCCCTGGAGAAACAGTGCGGCCACTTTGCCGGCTCTGATTTCGTCCACTAAG
>DATBZX010000279.1:0-13208 GCA_036512955.1 Terriglobales bacterium | reverse complement strand
CGCTCCTGCGCGCCACCCGACGCTGGCTGGTCGCGATTTCCCCATGGTACCTACCCAGGGCCGCTGTGCTCTGGTGTCCCTCACCAAACACCACCACCGCCAACTCCTCAGCGCCGACCACTTTCACCACGGGCTGCTAGGCCGCAGCTCCAATCGGAACGACAGATTGTCATTGGCGTAATCTCGTTCCATATCGTCTCCTGCCACACTTTTTGCCCCTCAAATTGTCTGAACGTTTCCCCAAGATTGTCATAAACGACTTTTGTAATGTAAATGGAATTTGATGAAGACCGCTGCGCCGATAATTTTGCAGCATAATTCGCGGCACGTCCGATCCACACGAGGTCGTTTGCGTCGCGTATTCCCGTTTTTACCGCCATCAATGGGCTCGAATCGATCCCGACTGAATGCCGTAGCCGATAGGAAATAGTCGTGTACACTCGGCTGAAGGCTGGATTGATGATCTCGCCAATGACCCGATTGAGCCTGAGGGTAGCCAGCACGGCATGCTCGTGTCGCCAGAGTCCTACGAACACTGCCATGATCCGATCGCCATCGTATGCAGTGATCTCGCCATCAACGTTGCGTACTATCTTTGCTGCGCAATACAGATAGGCTTTATAAACTTCGGCGGCAAGTGTCGAGCTTTGCGAATCCACCAGGAGCGTTGAGGACGCCAAGTCGGCATATAGTACTGCGGCATCTAGCTTGACACCTTCGTTTTTAAAGACGAGCTTGTCCGTATCTGGAACCACACGGCCGTCGCGCATGCTCCAGGAATCCCGAAATATCCTCGCCACCTCATCAGCAAGCTCTTCTGCCAACCCCATAAAAGCTTCCACTTAGCAATTCACATTCGCCGCCACCAATTGGAGCGATATATCGTCACATTCTGCATCTGGGTCCATGCGACTGCTTGCCACATCGGGTCACCGCTGCCTGACTCTTTTGCGGTTTGGTGTAACCGTTCATATACCGCTTCAGTAATGTATGTGTATGAGGCTGGGAGTTCTGTTAGTTTTGCAGCATAGTTTGCTGCGCGCCCTACCCACACTAAATCATTTGCTCCCCGTACTCCTGTTCTCGCCGCCATGAGCGGACTGCTATCTATCCCGACGGCATGTTCTATCTGGTAAGCGTCGGTCCCATACTGCTGCTTACTTGCCGGGTTGATTATCTGGCAGCGGGCAAAATTGATCTTCATCGCGGCGTGCGCAGCGCTCGTGTTTTTAAAATCCCCCACGAAAATTCCCATCACGCGATCTCCGTCGTAGGCGGTTATCTCGCCACCCTCCGCGCGGATGGCCTTTGCTGCGCAGTAGAGGTACGTTTTATAGAGTTCCGCGGAGCGGGTAGTCAGATATTTGTCAACGAGCGCAGTCGAACCGGACATATCCGCATAGAGCACGGTTGCATCAAGTTGGACTCCTTCGTTGCCTAGGGCCAATTTCTCCGCATCGGGGACCACCTTGCCGTTGCGGGTCTGCCAGCGTTCCCGAAAAATAGTCGCGACATCGCTGCGGAGATCTTCTTCGAGGCTCATCGTTGCTCCTCTCCGGCATCAACGAGTTCCGGTCGTCATAACCAGCTTCCGGAGTTCAGCGCAGACCGGTGCGATTCGGCTTCGCAAGGTCCTAGGTGGGCCATCAATATAGTCGATAGGAGTGACGCCGAGAAGGTCTGTCGGGAGTTTGAGGTCTATTCCACGGGGCCTGATCAGGAAGGTCCGATGGCGGCCAAGGCCACCCAGAAAGAGGCCTAGCTCAAAGATTACGTTGTCGCGAGGTGCATCAGATGACCTATGACGACTGACCACCTTGTCGTCAGGACTCAAAACGAGGGCCGCAAAATCAATTTGTGGAATCTGTTTTTCAAGAGATTCGATGCTCACTTCCGAGGCGCGGAAGACGGATTTCGACCACAGGGTCACGTCTATATTACGCTTCAAGGCATTATGGATAGTGGAAGCGATTGGTAGTGCTTCTCGTGACGAACCAATGAACAGGACGGGCTCTGGACGGCGATCGGTGACCAATAAGTTTCGCTGACGTAGCCGGTTCGCAAGTTCTCGTGCAATTCTGCGCCAAAGGATCGGGTATTCCTCTGCTAGCGCGCTGAAGTGCCTTTCGGAGATTTGACCGATCACAGCATCAGTCAAGGCCGTGACAGTTGCCGACCGTTTTGCGACAGAATCCGTCAAAGCCATCTCCCCGACATGTTGACCAGGACCACGGGTGGCTTGGCGGCGGCCGTTTACGATCACAGCAAATTCCCCATCGATGATTAGGAAAAGGTCGTGATCGATTGCGTTCTGGCGTATCAGGATAGTGCCTCGTTTGCAGTCCCTGACCTTCAACTTAGCCGCCAGCTTTGCCGCCAACTTTTGGTCGTTTGCAACAATGGAATAAGACAACAAGGCTTCGGTTAGTCGCTCCCGATTACCTCGACCGCGAAATCTGTCCGAAAGCCGATCTTTTGACATCATCAGCAACCAAATTTAATCACGTTCTTGCGCTCGTGGTGTCTGAATCGGGATTTCCATGTATGGACCATTTTGAATCCTGATTCGGACTAGCAGCGGCACCAAGCGGGTTGCAAGCTTTAAGTTCGAGCTCGGTTTTAAGTCTAGGGGGGAGCTTCCCGACGACCGCAACTTTTGTCTTTGCCCAAAATGTCCAGTTGGAAGCGGCTGCTGTGCCTCTCGGCAGGGAGCCAGCTGCGCCAAAGATGGCGCGGAACCAGTCCCTGGCCCCCTCTGTAGGGTCTCCGCCAGAGCGCCCAATCTCTATAAATCATATTGATAAACCGACTATTTTAGGCGAGATTTGCATATAATATGCGAACTGCTAATGACTTGTATGCGGAAAGCTGCTAGATTAGTCGAGAATGAATTATGACCCAGAAATTTCCCGGCCCGGCCTGTCCTCCTATGTCACGGGACTCTTGGCGGTTGGCCGCCTGGTTTTTTCGCGTGACGAAGCTCAGGCCGCTCTCGGCATAGGCCGGGGGGCTTTCCTCGCAGCTGCCCAGAAACTGCAGAAGCGCGGACGGCTTCTGAACCCGCGGCAGGGCTTCTACGTTATCGTACCGCCCCAGAACCTTAATTTCGGGAGTCCGCCGCCAGCATCCTTCATCGACGACCTCATGCGCCATGAGAACCGGCCCTACTATGTGGGCCTCTTGAAAGCCGCCGAGCTTCATGGGGCAGCGCATCATGCGGTCATGGAATTCCAGATCGTCACCGACAAGCAGATGCGGAATGTGCAGGTCGGCCGGTCGAAAATCGTCTTCTATTTCAAAAAGGACCTGACCGCCGTTGCCCCTGGCATCGAGGAGCACAAGACCGATACGGGCAAAATGAGAGTTTCGTCGGTAGAACTGACGCTTCTCGATCTTCTCCGCTATCCCGAGGCGAGCGGCGGTCTCGATAATGTTCTGACCATCGTCGCGGATCTCGGCGCCAAGATCGGACCAGCAAAGATTTCAGCGCTGAGCGGCGCCTTCGAGCGCTCCGTCATCCAGCGGGCCGGATACCTCCTGGACCATTCGGGCTTTGCCCAACCGGCCGCAGAACTGCGCGCGTTTCTCGAACATGGCTCGCATCTTCAATGGACCGAGCTTGACCCGTCGCTCGCGTCCGATTCGGAGTTGGCTCCGAAGATCATCGCCCGTGACGAGCGCTGGCGCGTCCTCGTTCGCCACCTGCCGGAGCGCGACGAATGATTCCGAGGATGAATATCATCGCCTGGAGCGCCAAGGCTCCTTGGGCAGACATGCGGCAGGTGGAGCAGGACCTCATCATCAGCCGCGCGCTCGTGGAGTTGTTTGTCGACCCGACGCTCTCGCAGCAACTGCGCTTTCGGGGTGGAACGGCATTGCACAAGCTCCATTTTTCGAAGCCGCTGCGTTATTCCGAGGACATCGACCTCGTCCGGACCGAAGCCGGACCTATCGGCCCCGTTCTCCATCGCATCCGTGAGAGGCTTGAACCGTGGCTCGGTCCTGCGGCTTTCGAGCAAAGCGACATTGCCCCGAAGCTCCGATTCCGCGCGCAGGCCGAAGACGGTTCCGCAATCATCAAGCTCAAAATCGAGATAAACACACGAGAAAGAAAAGCCTTCGATCCGCCGCAAACGATCCGCTACGAAGTCGAGAACCCTTGGTACACAGGCGCGGCCGACATTGCGACGTTTTCCCGCGAGGAACTGCTCGCGACAAAACTCCGTGCCCTCCTGCAGCGCAATAAAGGACGCGACCTGCTCGACCTCTACCATGCACTCGAAACCTTCCGGGACCTGAGTACCGCGCACATAGTCGAATGCCTCGGGCTCTATCTTGAGGATCGCGGCACGCCGATTAGCCGCGCTCAGGCCGAGCAGCGGATGTTCGCCAAACTGGCCGCGCCGCGATTCATGACGGACATCCGTCCGCTACTTGCTCCGGAAGAGGCAGCGAAACTCACCGACGCAGCTACCCGGCACGCATTCGTAACTGTCTTCGACAAATTGATCACAGCAATGTCGGGCGCGCCTTGGGCGAAGACTGCGGATATGAAGAAGAAGTTCGGAATGGACTAAAGATGATTTGTGCCAGCGCCATTTCCGACGAATTTCCCTCCGCTGGGACTGTCGACGCTTGCCATTTACCGCTTCATGGCGTTTCGTGGTGCATTGAGCAACCGATGTGCAAAAGGCTGGGCGTGCAAAGGGTCCGAACACTATGAGTCAAGTCGTTATCGAGAACCCGACCATCAACTCGCCCTTCGACGAGCCGGCCCGCCATTTCAAATTCGACGACAGGGGCATCACCAACGAAATCGCTGACGGCCGCCGGACCAGCCAGTATTTCGTCCCCATCGCCAAGCCGAAGAAGAAAGGGAAGCAGCTTCAATTCGACACGGAGTGGACCCCAGACCGCATCGAAGAAAACAAGCTCGTCAACGACATCCGCCGTCGCGTCGCCATGTGGCGCCAAGGCGGCTTGTTGGAATGGAACCCGCTTCGCCCCGCACGTAGCACCTCGTTTCCCTGTGTCATATATGGACCCCGCACCTTAACGCCCAACCCGCAGTGAATCCCGGAACCACGATGACAAAACCATCCAACCGGCGTAAGACCGGCGCTGCTACGACGAGGTATGGGATTTGCCGATGCCGTCCCCCGGAGGAAAATGGAGCCATGACCGGAATCCAGTATGTGACCGATGAAGACATCGACACGAAGAGCAACATGACCCGCCTCGACGCTCTCCAGTTAACGGCCAGCGGTCTTTCCCCACTCGGCTTTCCCGCTGCCTCACCAGCTTTGGAGACATTCGGCCTCAAGTTCTCTTCCGGCGGCGCACACATCAGCCGAACCATGATGCTCGCGGAACTCGGTACGGTTTTGGCCAACGTCCCACAGGGCTCCGGTGCTGCTGATTACCGCGAGGCCATTCTTCAACAGAATGTTCTGCGGAAGACCACGGACAGCACCCGGCAGAAATCGTTGCGGCACTTGCGAGAACTATATGCGCTCGATGAAGACACACCGATTTTCGGACTCCTGCGAACGCTACGCGCCATCGATGCCGCAAGTGTGTCATTGCTGGCGGTGCAGGTAGCTTGGGCACGGGATCCGCTTTTGCGAGCCACAACCCTGCCCGTCTTGGACGCATCAGAGGGCGAACGTGTTGAAACGGCCAGTCTGGCGCAGGCGTTGGAAGCCGCATTTCCGAATCAATATTCGGAACTTAACCGGAACAAGATTGCACGGAATGCGGCTTCTTCGTGGACCCAGTCCGGGCACCTCGCCGGTCGTGCGAAAAAGACCCGCCAGCGGATCAAGTCCACAGTCGTGGCCGTCACCATGGCCTTTTTCCTTGGGGATATCGCCGGGCATCACGGTGCAGCGGTCTTTTCCAATCCTTGGTGCCGCCTCCTCGATCTGAACCCCGACCGCGCCAAGGCCATGGGCTTTGAGGCCCATCGGGCCGGACTACTCAACCTGCGTTCAGTTGGTGAGGTCGTTGAATTGAGTTTCCCGCTGTTCGCTGAATTTCAAGAGTGCCTGCAATGAGCGCCATTGACCGTCTTCTTTCCAATTACTCCCGCCAGGTGCGCCTGCCATGGTCGGGCAACATGTCTGGCAAGCAGCGCGTATGGTTCGCGGTTTATCCTCCGGCTGAAGAACGGCGGGTGCGGGCACGTCTCGCGCAGTTTGAAGCTCTCACTCTTGAGGCTAAGCACGGATGGACCACAGTTGACCTCACACGCCTGCTTCCGGAATGGATTTCGGCCCACGAATACCGCGAGGGCATCTTCGAGCAACCTGAGCATTTCAGCGCCAACAGCGAACTCGAGGCCTTGGCGGCTGAACGGGTGCGTCAGGCCTGCTCCCGTGAGGAGGTCGATGCCGCCAGCGTTGTCGCCGTCTTCGGATTGGCGTCGCTCTTTGATTTCATGCGGGTTTCCAGCCTGATTGAACGCGTCGAAGACGACGCTGTGCTCGGACGCTTGCTCATTTTTTTCCCGGGCGAATACGCGGGCAACGTCTATCGCTTCATGGACGCCCGCGATGGCTTCAACTACATGGCCGTTCCCATCACCTCAAGCGAGAGCTTCATCAACCCATGATTAATCGCGAACTTTACTTCCGCGATCCCACAACTATCGAGTTGCTCAATAACGGTGTCTCGAAGGTCTCCGAAATCGGCCACGACGAGCGCCAGATCAAGACGCTCCGCTTCGAACTGGAGACCTTTGTCTGCGATGGCGAATACGCCCGCGGATTGGAGCGGATTCTCAAGGCCTACCTCGATGGCCTGGGGCGGGAGGAGCAGAAGGCTGTATGGGTCAGCGGCTTCTTCGGCAGTGGCAAGTCCCATCTCGTCAAAGTGCTCCGTTATCTCTGGGAGGATTACCGTTTTGCCGACGGTGCCACCGCCCGCTCGCTCGTGAAATTGCCCGCCGAAATTGCCAACCTGTTGAAGGAACTGACTAATCGTAGCAAACCCTTGGGTGGCTTGCGCGCAGCGGCTGGGACGCTTGGGGCTGGCGCAATGGATAACGTCCGCCTCGCTTTTATCCAGCTCGTGCTGCGAGCTGCCGGTCTTCCAGAGAATCTTGCACAGGCCCAATTTATCCTCTGGCTGCGCTCATCCGGGCTGGAGGCCAAGGTCGAAGGCGCTCTCAAGCGGCAGAAACGCGAACTTGACCGCGAAGTCCTCAGCCTGAAGCTCTCCATTCCCCTCGCCGATGCTCTCGTCAGTGCCGATCCCAAATATGCCACCGCCGCCAATGCGCAGGCCGCCATCCGTGCTGAGTATCCCGATATCACCTCGCCCACCATGGGTCAGGCGCTAGACTTCCTGCAACAAGTCTTCGCTGAGAAAGGCAACCTTCCCTGCATGCTGCTCGTCGTGGACGAAGTTCAGCAGTTCATCGGCGAGAAAATCCAGCGCGCGATGGATCTGCAAGAAATCGCGGAGCATTGCTGCACCAAGCTGAATCAGCGCCTTCTTCTTGTCGGCACCGGCCAGTCCGCGTTGAATACCACGCCCAGCCTGCAACGGCTTCAGGCCCGCTTTGCTGTGCGCGTGCAGCTTTCGGATGCCGATGTCGAGAGTGTCATCCGCAAAACCGTCCTCCGCAAAAAGCCGGAGCACGAGTCAGCCATCTTGAAGTGCATGGACGCCAACCAGGGCGAACTGGCCCGCCATCTCCAGAATACCCGCTTCGCCGCCAACCACGACGACGATAAGTTCTTCGTCGCCGATTACCCGCTCCTGCCCACCCGCCGGCGGTTCTGGGAGAAGGTGCTGCGCAACACCGACCATTCAGGCACCAAGGCCCAGTTGCGCTCCCAATTGCAGATCGTCTTCGAGGCGACGCGACAAACCGCAGCGGCTTTCCTGGGCACGGTCGTGCCGGCGGACTTCATCTATGACCAGATTTCTACCGACCTCATCAATTCCGGCGAGCTGGAGCGCGAATATAACGAGATCATCCTTAAGCAGCGTGACGGCACCAAGGACGGTGATCTCCGTTCCAGCCTGTGCGCCCTGATTTTCCTTATCGGCAAACTGCCGCGCACGCCGGGCGCCGACGATGGCGTCCTGGCAAACGCCGAAACGCTGGTGGACCTACTCGTCAGCGATCTGAAAAACGACCGACCGAAACTGGAGCAGCAAGTCCCCAAACTGCTCAAGCAGCTCGTCGATGCCGGCCAACTTATGGCCGTGGAATCCGAATACCGCCTCCAGACTCGCGAGGGCGTGCTCTGGACGCACGACTTCAATCGCCGCCGCGCCGCCGTCCTCAATGACGACCAGCGCATCAATTCCAAGCGTGCGGAACTGCTGCGCGATGGGGCAAAGCAAGCTTTGAAGCCCGTATCGCTGCAGCAGGGCACCTCCCGGCAATCACGCAAGCTCCACGATGAGCTTTCTTCGAGTCGCCCGACTTCCAGTAGTGACGAAGTCACGCTGTGGATTCGGGACGGATGGAGCGACGAGGACAAATCTGTCCTGAATGATGCCCGCGCCGCCGGAGTTAATAGCCCCTTGCTCTTCGGTTTCTTGCCGCGCCTCCACCATGAGGAATTGCGACAGGCCATCGCCTCTCACGTCGCCGCTCAGGAAACACTGGACGCCCACGGCCCGGCCGCCACGCCGGAGGCCATCGAGGCCCGCAAGGCCGTCAAGACCCATTTGGAAGTCGCCCGGCTCCGGATTCAGGAATTTCTCGGTCACGTTATCGGCGGCGCGAAGGTCTTTCTTGGCGGCGGACAGGAGGCCAACGGTATCGAACTGGCGGATAAGGTGCAGGATTCCGCCAACAGCGCCCTGGAGCGGCTCTTCCCGCAGTTCTCCGAGGCCGACCACGCCAATTGGGGCCAGGTCGTTACCCGCGCCCGCGCCGGCGATGTGGGCGCGCTCTCGCAGGTGGGCTACCCCGGCGATGTCACCAAGCACCCCGTCTGCCGTCGTGTGCTGGATCTCATTGGGGCTGGCAAGAAGGGCAAGGACGTTCAAGAGCACTTCCGGTCCGCGCCGTTTGGCTGGCCGAAGGACGCCATCGATGGCGCGCTCTTTGTCATGCTGGTCGCCGGCAACCTTCGCGCCACCATCAATGGCCAGCCGGCACAGGCATCGCTCCCGCAGAACCAACTGGGCGTCGCCAGCTTCTATGTGGATGTGCCGCCGCTCAACGTGCAGCAGCGGCTCGACCTCAAGGCGCTCTTCCAGAAAATCGGCATTACCACGCAGAACGGCAAGGAATCCGAAGCCGCCGCGCAGTTCCTGCAAAAGCTCCTCGCGCTCGCGGAATCCGCCGGCGGCGGCGCGCCTCGGCCTGAGTCCCCCGGTACGCAGGAGGTGCGTGCCCTGCAAATGCTCAGCGGCAATGCCCAACTGCTCAAGATTCACGAGCAGAATGACGACCTCACCGCCAAACTTGCCGCGTGGAAGAAGAACGCCGACGCCATCGCCAAGCGCTGGCCTGTGTGGGAACGGTTGCTGGATTTTCACAACTTTGCCACCGGCCTGCCGGAAGCGGAGGCCGGCGCCAAATCCATCGCCGCCATTACCGACAGCCGCACCCTGCTGGCAGATCCCGATCCCGCGCCCGAGCTGACGAAACAGCTCACTACTGCGCTGCGCATCGCGCTCGGCAAGCTGCAAGGCGACCTCGGCGCCGCCTTCAAGGCGGGCGATGACAAACTCGCCGCCTCGCAAGTGTGGAGCCGCTTGACCGACGAACAGCGCGCCACGCTAGCCAGCACCTGTCAGCTCAAGCCGCCGGCGAAGGAGGCCATCGGCACCGACGACGAAATTCTCGCCGCCCTGCGCGCCAGCACCCTGGCCGCCCGGCGCAACCTGCTCGACGCCGTGCCCCAACGGTTCTCCCGAGCGCTTGACGAGGCCAGCCGCCTGCTGGAACCCAAGGCCCAGCGCGTGGTGCTGCCCGGAGCAACCATCCACAACGCTACCGAATTGGACCAGTGGCTCGCACGCGTTCGCAAGGACGTTGAGGAAAAACTCAGAGACGGCCCCGTGATTCTATGAGCGCCATTCCCACAAATCTCCGGCGCCAGTTGGAAAACGCGATCAAGCAAGCCCGTAAGATCGCGAAGGGCGGCGCTCGCAAGGCGCTCGAAGCGCTCGCCGTGCATGAGCCGGATCCCTACCGGCACATGGATGAGGCGCAGCGCGACCTGCGGCGCAAACTCCGCGCCCAAGCCAAACAATTGGGCGATGGCGAGAGCCAGACTCGGCGCGGCGCTTACGAGATCAAGCACCTCGTCGAGAAGCTCGCCTACGACCAGTGGCATCGGCTCCTCTTCGCCCGCTTTCTCCTGGAGAACAATCTCCTCATCTCGCCGGAGCATGGGGTGTCCGTGTCGCTGGATGATTGCGAGGAACTTGCCCCGTCGGTCGGGCTTAAGGACGCGTGGGCCGTTGCCGCCCGCTTCGCTGCGAAGGAGCTGCCAGAAATCTTCCGCGCCGACGACCCTGCGGGTGCGGTGGAACTGCCTGTGGAGGACCGCAAGCCGCTCATCCATCTCGTCACCGGCTTGCCGGTGGAGACGTTCACCGCCAGCGACAGCCTCGGCTGGTGCTACCAGTTCTGGCAGGCGGAACGGAAAGTCGAGATCAACGCCGCCGGCAACAAGATCGGCGCGGACGAACTGCCGGCGGTCACTCAGTTGTTCACCGAAGACTACATGGTGGACTTCTTGCTCGATAACACCCTCGGCTCGTGGCACGCGGGCAAGGTTCTCGCCGCGAAGCCCATGCTGGCGGAAACCGCGCAGAGCGAAGAAGAACTCCGCAACGCCGTGGCGCTGCCGGGATGCCCGTGGATGTATTTGCGCTTCATCAAAACCGAGGATGGCAAATGGAGACCCGCCGCTGGCATGTTCGACGCCTGGCCGAAGACCGCCAAGGAACTTAAGTGTCTCGACCCCTGCATGGGTAGCGGACATTTCGTGGTGGCGATATTCGAGCGGTTGGTGGCTTTGCGCATGGCGGAGGAAAAGCTGGATGAATCGGCTGCGGTGCCGGCGGTCATCCGCGACAACCTGTTCGGTTTGGAGATTGACCCGCGCTGCACGCAGATTGGCGCGTTCAACCTCGCACTGGCCGCGTGGCGGCGGGTGGGCCACTGCAAGTTGCCGGCGATGAACCTCGCCTGCTCGGGTCTCGCGCCGAACGCGAAGCAGGAGGACTGGCTGAAGCTGACCGGCAAAAACGAGAAGCTGCGCAACGGAATGGAGCGGCTGCATCGATTGTTCAAGGATGCGCCCGTGCTGGGGAGTCTCATCAATCCCCGGCTAAGCGCCGACGATATGTATGTTGCCGACTACCACGAACTCCAGCCGCTGCTGGAAACCGTGCTGGCGGAGAAGACCAAGGACGACACCGTGCATGAAATGGCCGTGACCGCGCGCGGCCTGGCCAAGGCGGCAGAAATTCTCGCCGGCCAGTTCACGCTCATCGCGACCAATGTGCCTTACCTCGGCCGTGAGGGGCACACGGACGAATTGACGAAGTTCGCGGACGGATATGCACCTGATGCGTCAGCCGATTTGGCTACCCTGATGCTGCACCGATGCCTCCAATTCACAGGGCAAACGGGAACACTCGGTGTCGTGCTCCCGCAGAACTGGTGGGTTGGGAAATCATATTCGGCATTCAGGAAACGAGTGCTCGTCGAGACGGCGTGGCGCTTTGCTGCTGTGCTTGGTGAGGAAGCTTGGCAAGCCTTCGGCAATCGCGGTCCAAACACAATTCTGCTGGTCCTTGACGGAAAGAAGGCGTCTGATTCGCACGGTTTTGCCGCACTGGATGTATCGACAAAACCAGGCGCAGTAGTTGTCGGCCCAGAGACGAAGGCCCGTGCGCTTGCCGGCCAGCAGGAATCCGATGACCTTCAACGCCTCTCGAAGCTGATTCGCGTTGGGCAACGGCAGCTTTATGCCAATAGGGAGGCGCGAATCTCGGTAGCGCAGGTTGGGAGTGCAGCGCCACTGTCTGGTGCGGTCATTTCGGGTGAGGGGTGTTCGACGGGGGACAATGACCGTTTCCTGCGGTGCTTCTGGGAGTTGTCTGCGTTTCCCGATTGGCTGCGATATTGCGGACCGGGCTTTGAGCATTGGACGTTCTGTGACACTTCGTTGGTGGTTTTTTGGGAGGATGGAAGTGGCGAGCTTGCGAAGAGCGACCAAGCGCGTATCCAGAACACAGAATTGTGGCATCGCTCGGGCGTGCTGGTTGGCAGAGTTCGTGGGATAACGTCGACACTCTTTTCTGGCGGTTGCTTTTCGAAGGGAGCTGTTCTGGTTTGTCCTCGCGACAAGTCTCATTACCTGCCCATTTACGCATTCTTGAAGTCGAAGGAGTTCGAAAACTTGGTTCGGACGATTGACCCGCGCGTGTCTGCCGCAACCAGCGTCCTGACTGATGTCCCCTTCGACCTAGCACACTGGCAGAAGGTGGCAGCGGATAAATATCCGCACGGATTGCCGAAGCCGTTTTCCAGCGACCCAACGCAGTGGTTGTTCAACGGGCATCCCAAAGGTTCAGACCAACAGTTGCATGTGGCTGTGGCGCGGTTGCTCGGCTACCAGTGGCCGCGCCAGACCGGTTCAAGTTTTCCCGATTGCCCGACGCTCGGCCCGGATGGTCTGCAAAAGCTGGCGGATCAAGATGGCATCGTGTGCCTCTCTGCCACTAAGGGCGAAGCGCCCGCCTCCGAGCGTCTGCGCGCTCTCTTGCTGCAGGCCTTGGGCAAATTCGACCTCGGTGCTCTTATTGCCAGCGCCGGCCCCAAGGGTAGCAAATCCGAGACGCTGGAGGAGTGGCTGCGAGACGAGTTTTTCGGGAAGTGTTGCAACTTTGAAAACGGTGACGGAGGACGCCCCGAGAGGAACTGGGCGGCGAAGTCTCAGGCAGCCAGATCGAACAGTTGGTCGATGAACTGATTCTGTTGGCGAACATCAGCGCCGCTGACCCACCGCGCCTGGCCCTTCCGGATCATGTGCATCGCCTCGTATCCCTCAATCGTTCGCCGGGCTGCTTGGAACTCACGAAAGCTCTGCTTGGCCTTTACTCGTCGTTTGATCGCTCGATGATCCTGCTCCAGGATGTTGTTCAAGTATTGGACCGGTCGATGTCGGCAGCGGCGGCGCAGGGTTCCTTCCTCTTTCACTGCTGTAATCGCCGAGCCG
>DATBZX010000278.1:0-7040 GCA_036512955.1 Terriglobales bacterium | reverse complement strand
GGCGAGCGGCAAATCTATGAAAATTTCGCAAAAAGGTCTCTATGCGCTGCAAGCCATGACGATGCTGGCGAGGCACTACAAGCAGGGTGCGGTCCGCATTCGCGACATCGCCTACGAAGAGGGCCTGCCGGAAAAGTTCCTGGAACTGATCCTGCTTGAGCTGAAGAATGCGCGCATGCTGGAGAGTGTGCGCGGAGCCAAGGGTGGTTACAAACTGCGCCGTCCTCCATCAGAAATTTACCTGGCCGAAATCATTCGGCTGATTGACGGGGCCCTGGCCCCCTTTGCCGACGCCGAGCAACTGCGCGACCTGATCGAGAACGACGTCGAGCGCCGGGCCTTGTACCAGGTCTTTCTGGACGTGCGCGACGCGGCGGCAAAGATCCTGGAGAACACATCCCTGGCTGACCTGATTAAGGACTCCAAGCCGCACGCTGCAAAGTCTCATCGCAAACCCAAAGAAAGTCCCACGAAAGTCCTGCCCATGGCCGTGCATGGGAAACGGGCCCAGGAATAAGCAATGAAATTCAAGGCGCTGATCATCGTCAGTCTTCTAACGTGCGTGATTTCCACGGGAGTCAGCCAGACAGTCATACGAGTTGGCGCATTCCCCAACATCACGCATCCGCAAGCTATGGTGGGCAAAGCCAATGGCTGGTTCGAGAAAGCCATGGGCCCGAACGTCAAGATCGAGTGGAAGAGCTTTAACGCTGGACCTTCTGCCATCGAGGCCCTGTACGCCGGCTCGATTGACATGACCTATATCGGTCCCAATCCCACGATCAGTGGCTACGTTCGCTCCCAAGGCGAAGCCCTCAAGGTAATCTCCGGGGCCGCAAGCGGGGGAGCGTCGCTGGTGGTTCGCAATAATGCAGGAATCAATAAGCCGGAAGACTTTCACGGGAAGAAGATTGCGTCGCCTCAGCTTGGCAACACCCAAGACGTGGCCTTGCGTGCGTGGCTCAAGTCGCACGGGATGAAGCCGAAAGATAAGGGCGGAGACGTCCAAGTCCTGCCAATGGCCAATCCCGACCAGTTGACGCTGTTCCTTAAGCAGGAACTGGACGCTGCATGGGCGCCGGAGCCGTGGGCGACGCGGCTCATCCAGGAAGGCAATGGCCGTCTGTTTCTCGACGAGCGCGACTTGTGGCCAAACCACCAGTTCGTGGTGACCAACCTGATTGTGAGCACTAAGTTCCTGAAGGAACACCCGGACCTGGTCAAGAACTGGGTACGAGCCAATGTGGAATTGACTGACTGGATTAACGGGAATCTGCCGCAAGCCAAACAGCTCCTGAACAGCCAAATCCAAAAGGAAACCGGCAAAGCATTGTCGCCCGCGCTGATCGACGCTGCGTTCGGCCGTTTTGAAGCCACGTACGATCCGATTCGGAGCTCCTTGCTGACCTCAGCCCAGTCGGCTTACGATGCCGGCTTTCTCGGCCGCCAGATGCCGGATTTGTCGGGCTTGTACGACCTCAGTTTCCTGAATCAGGTACTCGCTGAGAAGAAGAAGAAGGCGGTGCAATGACGACTTCACCACAACGCATCCCAAAGGCCGAGAACCGCTATCTGTCCTCGAACCTCACCGCCTGGCCGACTTCGGACACGGCCACAGACCGGCGTTTTCCGACGGCTGTCGAGGAGCAGGCCCCCAAAGTTGTGCTGCAAGATATTACGTTGCAATACAAAACGAACGGATCGTCTCTGCTGGCGCTTGACCGGATCAACCTGCAAGTGAAAGCCGGGGAGTTTCTCTGCATCGTGGGTCCTTCGGGATGCGGCAAATCCACACTCTTGCATTTGATTGCCGGGCTGCAGCGGCCCACGTCGGGCACGGTCCTGATCGACGGCAAGCCGGTACATGGGCCGGGCACTGACCGTATCTTGATCTTCCAGGAGCTTGGGCTCTTTCCCTGGTTAACGGTGGCGGAGAATGTTGAATTCGGCCTGAAGATGAAGGGCACTCCGAGAGCGGAGCGCAAGCGGAAAGTCGAGTACTACCTGCGGTTGGTCCAACTGTCGCAGTTCGGGGACAGCTATATCCACCAGCTTTCCGGCGGAATGCGTCAGCGCGTTGCGTTGGCCCGCGCGCTGTCGACGGAGCCGGATGTCCTGCTGATGGATGAGCCTTTCGCAGCGCTCGACGCACAGACCCGCGACCTGCTGCACGACGAGTTGGAACGGATCTGGGAGCAGACGGGGTGCACCATCATTTTCGTTACGCATAACGTGCGCGAAGCCGCCAGACTGGGAGACCGGGTTGCGATCTTTACTTTCCGGCCGGGCCGCATCAAGCGCGAGTTCGCGGTGGATCAACCTCGCCCGCGTCAGATCGAAGATCCGGCCATCTCCCTGTGTGCGAAGGAAATCCTGGACGACTTGCGGGAGGAGATCAATAAGAGCTTGGAGCAGGAGTACCGGGTCTCGTCATGAAATCAGTTGCCCGACAAGTTAGCTTTTACGCACTCGCGATAGGAGCATGGTTCCTGGTGGCGAGGCTCCGCATCTGGCCGCCCTACCTCTTCCCATCCCCCGAAGGGGTGTTTGAAGCCCTGTGGGCGGGATTTGCCGACCATAGTTTCTGGATTGCCATCGCCATCAGCATGAAACGTATCGCGATCGGATATGCACTTTCGGTGGTAATCGGCATGGTCCTGGGTGTGGGCATGGCCAGCAGCAAGTTTCTGGAGCAGACTCTGGGCGGTTTGCTGGTGAGCCTGCAAAGCCTGCCCAGTATCTGCTGGCTTCCCATGGCGGTGCTGTGGTTCGGGCTCTCCGAGAAAGCTATTCTCTTCGTGGTTGTCATGGGCTCCGTGCTCTCGGTCACCATTGCGATGGAATCCGGCCGTAAGCAGATGCCAAAGATCTATGCCATGGCCGGACGAAACCTGGGTGCGCGCGGCTTCAGACTCTTTCTGTTTGTGCTTTTTCCGGCGAGCCTCCCCTATTTACTTTCGGGCCTCAAGCAGGGATGGGCGTTCGCATGGCGTTCGTTGATCGCAGGAGAAATGATTTTCGTCAGCCTCGGACTCGGTCAACTGCTGATGATGGGCCGTGACCTGAACGACATGAGCCAAGTGATCGCAGTGATGATTCTAATTATCACCATTGGCTACATCATCGATGGGCTGGTCTTCAGGACCATCGAACACCGATTGCAATATAAGTGGGGCTTAACCCCTGCGACGTAAAGTGCTGTCCGGAGAGAGGAAAATGAATCGGCAATCACGAATGAAGGTGGCCATGCGATATCTGCGGCGGGGTTCGCGAAGGCTTTTGCGCGAGCTGTTTTTCGACACGAATGTCTAGCAATGCGATGGACATAATAGGGATACGTTGCAGTTCTCAGATTTATCAACGTCGCGGGCGCTCGGTCCCGCCGGAAGAAGGAGAGCGAGGGAACATCATGAGGATTTCGTCGTGGAAGACCATTTGGTTAGGCGCCGTGCTTATTGCAATCGTTTCGGTTGCCGCTCCCGCTCGCGCCGCCGAACCTGGGAGTGATGCACAGCCCGATGTAAGCGCAACTCCACAGCCTGGCGACCAGAACTCCGAGCTTCGATCGGAAGTCGAGCAACTCAAGCAACTGGTGCAGCAGCAACAGGCGCGCATTTCAGCGCTTGAGGTGCAGCAGTCGGTGACGACAACCGGTGGGGATAGCAACATTTTGGTGGATCTACTTTCGCCAATGGGGCTCGGGGCCCAGCTTCCGGCAGCGTCTTCCGGGTCACAGAACGGGTCGGCGGCAGTACGCACGCAGGCGCCGCAAAACACCGGCAGTTCCGACGAGCGGATACGCAACCTGGAGCGGCGGATCAAAGGCCTGGGCCCGATTAACTTCAGCGGTGACGTTCGGGTGCGGGAAGAGCCCATCTTTGGAGGGCCGTCCGACGGTTCAGTCGACCGCAACCGCGCCCGCATTCGCGCTCGCCTTAACGCGTTCGCGCAACTGAGTGACGAGTTTCAGGCTGGAATCTCGTTGGCGACCGGAGACGTCAATGACCCCACCTCAACAAACTCGACGATGGGGGTGTTCGACACCAGGAAGGCCTTCGCTCTCGACCAGGCTTACGTGACCTATGCGCCGAAGTTCTATAAGCCGTTGACACTCACCGCCGGCAAGTTCCGCTACCCCTGGTACAACACGGAGCTGACGTGGGACAAGGACCTTAATCCGGAAGGCGCAGCGCAAACCATCGCCTACAACTTGAAGAACACGCCCGTATTGAAGCGAATCGCGGTGGTCGGATTCGAGTTGCCGTTTGCCGAGGAACAGGGGACCGGTCCAAACAGCCGTAACTATGTGCAGACGATGGTCTACGGCGGACAATTGCAGGCCACATTCGAGCTCACTCACAATCTGCGCTTCAGCGCCTACACGGGCTACTACAACTTTCAGAATGCCGATACGATTGCGCAGGCTTTAGCCAAAGCCAGCGCCAAGAACCCGGCTACTCCCTGGGCGGGTTCATTGCCGCTGGCCAACGCGAATACGCCCCAGAACTCCATTACTACAACGACCTCGGCCAATATCGTTACGATCAACGGCAAGGCCTATCCGACCGGCGTGACGAATGTGGTGAACGCGCAGTTCGGATCGAAGTTTGGCCTGTTCGATACGCTCGCCCGGCTCGACTGGGACACCGGCAATGCCAAGCTGCCCGTCAGCATACTGGGCGATTACGTGCAGAACACTCGCGCCTGTGCCAACGTGGGCAATATTGTGCAGAAGCCGGCAAACACGGCCAGCCTGGTGTTCGCGCAGACCACGAACTTTCCCTGCGATGCGAATCAACGGCGCGGTTACTGGTTGGAGGCGCGTGTCGGCAGGCTGCTGGAAAGGGGAGACTGGCAGGCAGGCTATGCCCGAATCTTCGTCGAGCGTGAAGCGGTCATCAGCAACCTGAACTACAACGAAATGCGACAGGGAACGAACGTGACCGAGCACCGCGTGGACTTGTTTTACATGTTCCGCTCGAATGTGCAGCTAGGCTTTGCGGCATTGATGGGGAGGCCTCTTGGGGTCAATGCTCTCGGCAAGACAGAGCCCTGGCAGACGAAGCTCCAGTTCGATACGGTCTATATCTTCTGAGCTGAGCAGAGAGGGTGCCGGCCGGCCGGAAGTCGGACAGTCAGTCCATGTCAACGGATTTAGCGGGCGATCTTTCTGATGTTGGCTTTGAATTTCGTTTGCCTGCGTCCACAGTCGGTGCCAAGATATTGTGCGCAAGGGTGGGCGTAAATTCCAGCCGCAAGGATTGCATCAATGGAACGACGACAGTTCATCACATTGCTCACCGCGGCGGGGACCTCCGCGGTTGCGCAGCGGGCCTTGGGACGCACGGCCGGGTTTTCGTCAGAGGGAACATTCCCGTCCGTCGGCGGCAAGACACAGGCAAACCTGGAACTGGTGCGGTATCCGCAAAAGACAGACCTGATCCTGCTCGCCGATCGGCCGCCGCAACTGGAAACTCCGCTGCGTTACTTTCAGTCGGACTTGACGTCCAACGATGCATTCTTCGTGCGTTGGCACCTCTCGGGAATCCCAACGACCGTTGACTCGCGAACCTTCCGGCTTGAAGTCAGCGGTCATGTGAACAAGTCCCTGAGTCTCTCGCTTCATGAGCTGAAAAGCCGATTTAAGCAAGTTTCATTGGTTGCGCTGGCGCAGTGCGCGGGAAACTCGCGCAGCTTGTTCGAGCCCCGGGTTCCCGGAGGCCAGTGGGGTAACGGAGCGATGGGCAACGCGCGCTGGACCGGCGTGCGCTTGAAGGACGTGCTGGATGAGGCTGAAGTGAAAGCGGGTGCGGTGCAAGTGGGGCTGCGCGGGCTCGATGTCCCTCCGACGCCCACCACGCCGTTATTCCAGAAGTCGCTACAGATCGACCATGCGCGGGATGGCGAAGTGATGATTGCTTACGAAATGAATGACGCCCCGCTGCCGATGCTGAATGGTTTTCCACTCCGACTGGTGGTACCGGGTTGGTTCGCTACTTATTGGGTGAAGTCGCTGTCGTCCATCACGGTGTTGGATCAGCCGCCCAAGACCTTCTGGATGGACAAGGCCTACCGCATAGCCGACAACCCTGAAGGCAACGAAGACCCGCAACATCTGGCTGCAGCGACGGTGCCGGTGAGCGCAATGCCGATCCATTCAATCTTTGTGCGACCGGAACCGGGCGAGCAACTACGCGCCGGGACTAGTTATACCGTACAGGGCGTCGCCAACGACGGCGGTTCCGGTCTGCGCAGAGTGGAGGTATCAACCGACGGCGGGCAGACGTGGAGTGACGCCACTCTCGGCACGGATATGGGGAATTACTCCTGGCGGCGATGGCAGTTGCAGCGGACGCCGCGTGCCAAGGGCACTTTCAACCTGATGGTGCGTGCGACTGCGGGCGATGGTCAAACCCAACGCACTTCGCAGTGGAACCGCAGCGGCTACCAGCGCGACATCATTGAACACCTGGTAGTGGTCGTAGCGTGAGGCGCGTGATGCGGAAAGCGAACTGTATTTGCAGCGCGGTCATGACGGGGCTCGTTTTCTGTCCGAGCCTCGTGGGCCAGACTCAGCAATCCCCAAAGGCCAGCCCAAAGAAAGTCGGCAACGATTCGGTACACACGATTGTCCTGCCGCAATACCCACCCGAGATTGCCGCCGGCCCGCATGTGGACACTTACCGCAAGGACTGTCTCATCTGCCACTCCGCCCGATACGTGGCAATGCAGCCTCGCTTTCCGCAGGCGGTGTGGGAGAAGGAAGTCAAGAAGATGGTCGATGCCTATGGCGCCACGATATCGGACGCCGAGCAGAAGGAAATCGTCGAGTACCTGGTGGCTGTGCGGGGCGCGTCAGAAAGCAAATGAGCTGGTTCTACTTACGGCGTTCGGATGTCGCCGTGACCGCAAGATCAGCTTACGAGCGCTTCATCGACGATCCGAATCACGCTTTCCCAAATGCCGCTGCTACTGGCAACTAATCCGGGCAGAAGTGTTTCAGTTTGATTGAACTCCAGCTTTCCATCGCGGATGCAAGC
>DATBZX010000277.1:0-17998 GCA_036512955.1 Terriglobales bacterium | reverse complement strand
TACCGCAGTTGTTCGTCTGCGAAAAGTCGCCTGTGGTGGCAATCGCCGATATGGTGAGGGCCGCCGTGCCCGAGTTTGTAACCAGGAGGGTCTGGGGTGTACTGGTCGTATTGACCAGTTGGGACCCGAAGGTGAGGCTGGGAGGGCTGATGATTACTGGCCCTGGAGAAGTCCCGGTTCCGCTCAACGGGACCGTCTGTGGGCTGCCCGGGGCGTTGTCGGTGAAGCTCAGATTCGCGCTGAGCAGGCCGGTTGCCGTCGGCGTGAACGTCACCTGTACCGTGCAGCTCTGGGTCTGCGCCACGCTGTTGCCGATGCAGTTGTCGGTCTCCGCAAAGTCACCAGCGTTTAGCCCGCCAATGGTAATCGACGAGATGGTCAGCGTCGCCGTCCCCGTATTGGTCACCGTTAGGGTCTGGGGCCCGCTCGTCGTGCCCACCTGTTGCGGCCCGAAGTTGACGCTAGGAGGACTGATGCTGATGTTCGGGGACTGCATGAGAATCGAGACGCTGTTATTTTGGTAGTTCGCAACCACAAGATCCAGCCTTCCATCGCCGTTAAAGTCGCCGACTGTTATACCCTCCGGGTTCAAGCCCGTCGCGTACACAATCTGGTTCTGGAAGGTGCCATCTCCATTCCCAAGCAGGATAGAAATTGTATTGTCAAAATAGTTTGTGACCGCCAGATCAAGCTTGCCGTCGCCGTTAAAGTCTCCGGTTGCTACCTTCTCCGGCTCTGTGCCCGTCGCGTAAGTTGCTTGGTTCTGGAACGTACCGTCTCCATTCCCCAGCAGGATAGAAACTGAATTTCCAAACACATTTGCGGTTGCCAGGTCGAGCTTTCCGTCCCCGTTAAAGTCTCCGACTGTTACTCCATGCGGGGTCCCAGCCGTCGTGTAGACAACTTGGTTCTGAAACGTGCCATCTCCGTTCCCCAGCAGGATAGAGACCGTGCCGGCGCTTGAATTTGTGACTACTAGGTCAAGCTTGCCGTCCCCGTTAAAATCTCCCAGTGTTATTCCGATCGGATTTGAACCTGTTGCGTAGGCAACTTGGTTCTGGAAGGTGCCATTTCCATTCCCCAGCAGAATAGAAACTGAATTTCCAAAATAGTTTGGAACCGCCAAGTCAAGCTCACCGTCCCCGTTAAAGTCCCCGACCGCTACTCCGTACGGGTCCAAACCCGTTGCGTACGCAACTTGGTTTTGGAAGGTGCCGTCTCCATTCCCCAGCAGGATAGAAACTGAATTTCCAAACACATTTGCGGCCGCTAGGTCGAGCTTGCCGTCCCCGTTGAAGTCTCCGACTGCAACTCCGTACGGGCTTGAACCTGTCGGGGAGGCTAGTTGGTTCTGGAAGGTGCCATCTCCGTTCCCGAGCAAGATGTCAACTGCGTTAGTGCCTACGTTTGTGACCGCCAAGTCTAGCTTGCTGTCATTGTTAAAGTCGGCTGCGAGCATATCAAAGGGAAAAGACGACCCAAAACTGATCGAGGATGACGAGAACGAAAGGTTGGTTGTCGGGGTGGTCGTCGTAAAGAAGACAACATTCGATGTCCCGCCGCCCGGACCCGGATTCGTGACCGTCACGGACGCGGTACCATCGACTGCGATATCTGACGCGGGAACCGTTGCGGTCAACTGGTTGAAGTTGACAAAAGTCGTTGGTAAAGCTGTCCCGTTCCACATAACCACGGAGTTCGCGACAAAGCCGCTTCCATTGACGGTCAGAGTAACGCCATTAGTACCCGCGACAACCGCATCAGGAACCAAGGGGAGGTTGATCAGCGGCACGGGGTTGGCGAGCAGTAATGCACCGGCCTGTAGCCGCGGAGAGTTCATTGGTCCGGTTAGGGTCCAGAGGCCAGTGGACGGATCGTAGATCTCCGCCGATGCCGTGACCACAAGATTCGAGCTTTCGCCCCCCGCCGCAAGAACCCGGCCGTCCGGTAAACGCACGGCAATATGATCGAATCGCGAGGTAGTCATTGAACTGGCAGCAAACCATTGCTGTGTTGCCGGATCATAGATTTGAACCGTATTCACCGGGTTCCCTTGGGTGTCGGTACCGCCCGAGTAGAGCACGCGGCCGTCCGACAACAGCAAGAGATTCCCGCCAATTTGCGGAATGCCGAGTGAACCTGTCGTCGTCCATGTGCCCGAGTTCGGATCGAAAAGGAACGCCAAATTCCCGGTATTCAGCACTGTCAGCACTTCGCCGCTTGGCAAGAGCAACAGCCGATGATCGCCAACTTCTGGCATAGAACCTGTAACGGCCCAGTTATTACCTACTGGATCGTAAATCTCGCAGGAATTGTTGTATGTTTGGAAGCCGTCAGAGCCGTTACAGGTAAGCACTCGCCCGTCCTGCAGAACAACGGCGTCTTGATTCAGATTGTTAAACGCAAGATTCCCGCGAGTAGTAAGGGACGGGTTGACGATGGTCCAGGTATTACTCAGATAACTGTAGACCTCAGCCGAATTCCCCACTGTCGAGATAAATTGGCCCAAGATATTCGGTCCGCTGCAACCGCCGGCGCAGCCGTCGAAGGCGAGTGCATTCCCTCCTTTGATGGTTACCATGCCAAACTGATCGCGCCCGTAGTTCATAAAATTGGGAGCGCTTGTCCCGGTGGCCGTCCAGATGCTGCTTGTAGGGTCATAAAGACTGGCTGCATTGGTCGTAAATCCAAAATCTGTGCATCCGCCCCCGGCCAGCAAGATCTTTCCATTGCCAACCTTTGCAATGTTGGGAGCGCAAAGTCCTCCCACTGTGTTCGGCGGTGCATTTGGAATGTTGTTTGCGCTTAGGGTCCAAGTACCGGTCGACGAGTCAAAAACCTCGCTGGTGTTGGCAAATACCCCGGTGTTGTCTGCGCCCCCGACCACCAAAACTTTGAAGCTGGGTTGCTGTTGAGCAGAAAGGTTCACACAGAGCAGAGCGAAGAGAGTAAGGAGGAATGCTATCTTGAAGTAGGTTATGACACGACGCTTCATTTTTCGCCCCCATTCAGAGACTGGCGCTCTCATCTCGAAATAACTTGGGCACTGCGCCGTTAAACCAGCGTTCACGTCGACTGCTGCCGCTTGACAATGAAGCCGAACGCCGAAGCGCAGCAAGAACTTGGATACGTTTCGGCTCAGATTTACTTAAATAGCAATTCTTCCATCCGACTTCTCAGGATATGCGCGGTTCTACCACCGAAACATAAGTTTGTCAAAGTAATTCGGATTCTCTGTCAGTAGCACATGATATGTCCGGTCGAGATAGCAAGTGATTTGTCCGCTTGGCGGGCGGCGAGAGTAGGAGACCATGCCAAGCATTGTGGTTTACTCGAAGGCCGCGGTGGAGCGGGCAATGAAAGTGCAGGAAGTGATCTTACGGGCGATGGCGAAGAAGATTACCTGGGTGGCAGGCCGCCGAGATTATCGGCATCAGCGACCGGCAGATGCGGCGCTGGCGGGAGCGCTTGGAAGAGTTTGGCTACGACGGGTTGTTTGACCGGCGGCGAGGACAACCTTCCCCCAAGCGCGTCCCTCTGGCGGTGGTCGAGCAGGTCTTGGGGCTATATCGGGATCGATATTTCGATCTGAACGTACAGCATTTTCACGAGAAACTACGCGAGCAGCACCAGATCGAGTTGAGCTACAGCTGGGTGAAACAAGCTCTGCAAAGGGCCGGGTTGGTAGCGCGAGGGCGCAAATGGGGAGTGCATCGCAAGCGGCGGGAACGCCAGCCGCTGCCCGGCATGCTGCTGCACATCGACGGCAGCCGTCATCGCTGGTTTCAGGACGAGCGCTGGTACGACCTGATCGTGATTCTGGACGACGCGACCAGCGAAATCTACTATGCGCAACTGGTGGAGGAAGAATCGACGGCGACGGTGATGGCCGGGTTGCGGGAAGTGATCCAGCGCCAAGGGCTGTTCTGTGCCCTGTATAGCGACCGGGGCAGCCATTTCTGGCTCACTCCCAAGGTGGGCGGCAAGGTCGATCCTCACCGTCTGACGCAAGTGGGACGCGCCTTGCGCGAGTTGGGAGTGCAGATGTTCCCGGCCTACTCGCCGCAGGCGCTTGGCCGGAGCGAGCGCAGCTTCGGGACCTGGCAGGGACGGTTGCCGCAGGAGCTGCGGTTGCAGGGGATCAGCACGGTGGAAGCGGCGAATGTGTTTCTACGGGAACACTACATCGGAGAGTTCAACCGCCGCTTTCAAGTCGCCCCGGCACAGCGCGGCAGCGGGTTCGTGGCGTGTCCGCGCAGCAAGGACTTGGACCTGATCTTCGCGCTGCAGTGGGAGCGCACGGTGAACCGCGACAACACGGTCAGCTTTCAGAACCTGCAGCTGCAGATTGAACGGGTGCCGTGGCGAGGCACGCTGGCCGGCTGCACCGTGATGGTTCACCAGCATCTGGATCGCACCCTTAGTCTCACCCACGGGCCGCATCGGATGGGACGCTATAGCGGCCAAGGTGTGGCCCTCAACGCCAACAAAAACGCGGCGCCAAAAGCTGTGGAAAAGACGCTCCGTGGAAAAGTCAAAGAACAGACTTTTCCCCCGCGCTTGGAAATCCCGCCCAGAGCGCGGGATTCCCACTTTCCCACAGCTACGACGACTACGGGTTTATGAATAAACCCAAAACTAAAACCGGACATTTCACTTGCTAGGAAAAGCGGGCATTTTAACTTGCTACGAACAAGTAATTCGGATTCTCGGAATAATCGAAAGCGATCAGATAAGGCTTTCAGTGCACTCGAGTATCGGCTGCGCGGATCGGGGAACAAGTCGCTTCATTCTTGGTAATCTCTCGCGCAAACGGGACAGCGGCATTGTTCACGGGGGCGTAGCGTACCTCAGCACAGGCCGATCCCTCTTTGGGCATCGCTTTAGGGCTAGAATTGTAACCGCTCGAACACAATTTGAAGATGGAACACGCGAAAACTCAAATCGGCAAATATCGCGTAACCGCAGTACTCGGTCAAGGCGGCATGGGGATCGTGTACAAAGCCGAAGACTCGGAGATTCGGCGACAGGTGGCCATCAAGATGATCTTGGCGCCGATGGTGGACGATCCCGATTTGGTTAATCGCTTCTACGACGAGGTTCGGGTCACCGCCAACCTACATCATCCGAACATCGTCACCGTTTACGACTGGGGCAAAGAAGAAGGAAATCCATATATTGTGATGGAGTTTCTGGACGGTTTCAGCCTCGACAAAGTTCGAATCACGGTTGCCAACGAGCAGTTACTCCTCTATCAACAGATCGATGTGGCGATTCAAGTGTGCGCGGGTTTGCAGTACGCGCACAACAACAGCGTGATCCACCGCGACATAAAGCCGGCCAACATCGTCGTCTTGCGCGATAAGACCGTGAAGCTGGTTGACTTTGGAATCGCTCGACTGTGTGACAGTCGGATCACCCGGGCGGGTGTGACCCGAGATGGGCAGGTCATTGGCAGCCTCGAGTACATGTCACCGGAACAACTGGAAGGCCAATCCATCGATCACCGAACGGACGTCTATTCCAGCGGTGTGGTCCTATACCGACTCCTCACGGAAACCCTTCCGTTCCATGGCGCCGATGTCACCTCGACGATTACCAAGATACTGCACTCCAAACCACGCCCGCTTTCCGATTACCTGAGCGTCTACCCGTCGGAGCTGGATGAAATTATCGGCCGGGCACTGGCGAAACATCGCGGGGAGCGGTTTCAATCGGCCGACGAGTTCGCGCTCGAATTGTCTTCCGTACAGTCAAAGCTGAAGCGATCGTTCGCCGCGGAATACATCGCCAAAGCGGAAGCCTGTCTCGAGCGCTCTGACTGGACCAATGCGAAGGGCCATCTCCGGGAGCTGCTGAACATCGATCGTGGACACGAGCGAGCCAACGAACTGCTTCGCGAAATACAGCAAATCCTGCGCCGTGACCAACGTGTGGCAGAAGCCCATGGACTCAAGAGTCAAGCCGAGCAGGAGTTCACGCAGCGCCACTACGACGAAGCGCTCTCCCTGATGGAGCAGGCGATCCGGCTGGACGATACGGACCTGGGACTTCGCATGTTCCGGGACCACGTGCGGGAAGCCAAGGAGCGCAACGACAAGAGCCGTCGGGCCGTAGCGAGGGCGGAATCGCTGGTCGAGGAAGAAAGGCTGGAAGATGCCCTGATCGCAGCCTCGGAAGCCTTGGCCCTTGAGCCGGAGCAGACGAAGGCCCGTGAAATATACCAATTGATGACGCGCAGGATCGCCGAGCGCTCACGGCGTCATCAGATTGAGACTCTCATACAAGAAGTTCAAAAGGAGATTTCTGCGCGACGATTCACCAGCGCAATGGAGTTGCTGAAGCGCGCTGCTGTGATTGAACCGAACTCGCCTGTAATTGACGAACTCAACAGACAGGCGTTGACCGGACGCGAACAAGAGCGGCGCCGCAATGAGTTGCAGCGGATTACCACGGAGGCCCAGGACCTGGCGGCGCAAAAGCGATTCGATCCAGCGCTCGAAAATGTGGAACGTGCGCTTCGGCAGTCCCCCAACAATGCCGGTCTTTTGGCGCTGAGGGAGTCGATTGAAAAACAGCGGAACGCAGAGGAACGGAGAAATCGAGGCGCCACGCAGTTGCGGTCCGCTTACGAGCTCATGGAATCTGGCGACTTCTCGTCGGCCGTCCAGATTCTCGAAAGCGCTGTTGCTGAGAGCCCGAGTGACACCAACCTGAAGGCCACGCTGGAACAGGCACTGGCGCTTCAAGTCCTTAGGCAGAAAGAAGATGAGGAACTGGCGCGGCCCAGGGAGGAGGAGGCCCAAACCCGTAAATATGAAACGAAACTGGAGCGGCAGTCGCGTGAAGATGTGATCCCACAAGAGCAGACGGAAGCTCGGCTTGCCATAGAGCGGCAGCAAGCCGAGCTGGAAAGCAGGCGGAAGCAGGCGGAAGCTCGCGGGCTGGAACATCAGGCCGAAATCGAACGACAGGACGCAGAGCTCGGGAGACAGCGTAAGGAAGTTGAGGCCAAACTACGGCAGCGGCTGGAAGAGGATGCCCGGAGGAAGGAAGCCGAGAGCGCAACCCCGGAACATCAGAAGACTGAGGGCGAGACTCCAGAGCAGGAACCGGCGGCTATTGAACCGCTGCTGCAAGCTACCGTCATCGTTGCTCCCACCCCGGCACCAGCACCATTCGCCATTGTGGAGCCTGCTGCAAGCTCCGACCAGGCCACCAAAGTCTATAAGCGTGAACCTGGGCCGCGAGTGGAAACTATCGCGCCGATCACGACGGAAGCGCCGGTTGAGCCGGGGCCCAGAGTGCCGATTAGGACATTGACGATCGCCGCGGCAGCCCTGGTCTTAGTTGCGGCTGGAGCGGTTCTTGTAAAGCGCTGGTGGGATCACCGGCCTCCACCGCCACCACAGCAGTACGTGGTAAAGATTGAGTCGACTCCCCCAAATGCCCACATTCAGATTAAAGGGTTGGACATCACTTGCGATACGCCCTGTGCGGACCTGCGGCTCGCCCCAGGCAGGTACGAAATGGTGGCGACCCTGGACCAGTATCAACCGAGCACCAAGGCTGTCCAGGTACCCGACCAGGCGGGAGGTGTGCACTTCTCCCTCAACCCGTTGTACCCAGTCGAGCTGCCTGCGAAGCTGGGGCCCCCGGTCAACTTGACCATACGAACCAGCCCGGACGCCACGGTGACAGTGGATGACAAGCCATTCAAGACAAAGAGTGACGGCACCGTCAAAGCAGAAGTCTCATCGAACTCGCCCCATGCGGTCCATGTGCAGAAGGACGGATTCAAAGCTGTCGACCAGAATATTTCCGTAGCTGGTAAGAACATGGAGGTGCCGATCCGTCTGGACGTGATGCCGGACGCCGTGACGATCCTGGTGAAGAAAGCGCCGCCGGCTGCTAATGTCCTGGTGGATGGGAGTCCCAAAGCTACCGTTGCCAAAGATGGTACGGCGAAGTTTCAGATTCCTTCGGGAACCCACAGCTTTGCTCTGTCGACATCCAATGGGACAGCGACAGCTGTCTCGCGTTCCCCGAAGATCGGCGAGAAACTGGTGCTCGACAATCTTCCCGTTCCCGTGGCCGCCGCCAAACCACCTGCGGACACAACGGATGCGGACTGGAATCGAGTAAAAGACAGCAACAATCCGGCAGACTTGCAGTCTTTCCTCGATCACCATCCTTCGAGTGCCTACACCGACCCGGCCAAAGCCAGGATCGACCAACTGGATTGGGGCAGCGCTTCCAGCAGCGGCAGCCGCAGCAAGCTCCAGGAATATCTAGCTAAGCACCCCAACGGACAGTTTGCACAGCAAGCCCGGGACGAACTGGATGGCCTCGAATGGAAGGACGTCCAGAGCACAAGCGACGTTGCGAAATTGCAGGAGTTCATCGATTCGCATCCGAAGAGCAAGTTCAGATCTGCGGCCGAGGAAAAGATCACCAGCCTGACCCCGAAGCCGGTGGCAACCGTGCATGTGGCTGACGACGATACCCGCTCCATCCAGAAGGTATTGGATATCTACCAGAGGGCTTACCAAGATAAGAATAAGGAGAGGCTGCGGCGAGTATGGCCATCACTATCAGATAAAGAGTATGACAACCTTACCAAGTCCTTCAGGGACGCGGAGTCTATCCAAATCGCCTTGAAGATTAAACAGGGCCCGGTTATTGAGGGCACTTCCGCCCATGTCACCTGCGACCAGCTGATTAAGGTGAAGGTACAAGGAGTAACGCAACCCATCCCCGGTACAGCCGTATTCACATTGAAGAAGGATGAAGCCACCGGCTGGTATATCGAAAAGGTCACCACTTCAAAATAGGATATACCCTCTCCGTTCATGAAACACAGAACGGTGGTAGGGGTGAATGCTGTGGGTGGAATGACCGAAACCTTCATGCAAGGCAAGCGCTCGCAGCGGTGTGCGGGCTTGGATCTGACTGCGTGCGCCAGCTTTCCCATCGAGTCTCTATAGAACTAATGATTGCTTGTAAGAAGAACGTGCCTGATTTTCGAGCAGTACGCATGTTTACCACGGTTCTACTGAATCTAAAGTACAACGAATGTTCAAAGACTGGCGGACGCAACGTAATCCGTCCTTGTGCGCGCAAAGCGCTTCGCGGAAGTCCCAAATTACGTCACGCGAGCGGAGGTTGCAGCTTCGCCAGTGTTGGTCTCGACAATACATGCATACGCTGCCCTGAAACAATCTCTTGACTGGAAGTGCCGTGCAGTACGCCGAACACGGCGATGCTGCCGTCGGTTGGTTCGTAATCGAAGACACCGTCAAACCGAACAGCGAATTCGAAGAGCTATCTGCACAATCCGACATCGCACAAGAACTGCTGGGAAAGAAGGTCGGCGATTCCTTTGTTCTCGCCAAGAGCCCACTCCACGACCGAATCGGCAAGATCGTGCAAATCCTTAGCAAATACACGCGGCGTTTTCAAGCCATCGGCGAGCAAATGCAGCTGAAATTCGGAGGCCAAAGTGTCATTCACACGATGCATGTCCCACCACCGGAGAAGTTGACTGCCGCCGATCTCCAGCCGGTGCTCGATTCGGTCAAAGCCCAATCCGAAGCCATCTCAAAACTTCGGGAGATCTACAGGTCAACTCCTGTGACGCTTCATATGTACGCTGACCAGTTAGGCTGTAGCGCATACGAGGGGCTGTTCGATCTTGCTATTTCTGAAAGCGAGTTCGTCCGATGTGCACCGCCCGAAATTGAGGTTTTGGCGAACGCGCTAACAGCTCTCAGAACTAAGAGCACCGTCGTTCTAGACCTGACCGCACTCGCCACCTTGCGCTTGCTCGGAATCACTCGTCAAGTGTTGTCGAGCACTGCCTTTCGTTTCGTTATCTCGCCAGCTACTTTTACAGAGCTGCAGCAGCTAAGAGCCCAATCACGATTCAGCGCAGCTCATGGAACGATGCATTACGACAAGGGCCAGCACTACCTCACACAAACAACTGAAGAGCAATCCGAGAAACAGAAGGCCGCCTTTGAAGGATACATGGAATGCATCGAGAAGAACGCGAGTGTTATTCCCGTCCCGCAGCTCGCTTCGTTGACGTCTGAACGGCGCGAACCGCTCGAAAAGATTTTCGGACGATATGGGCTAGAGTCTGCATTGCTTTCTCTGTCACCGGGTTATATTTGGTGGATCGATGATTTCGCAGCCGGAGAGGAAGCCAAGTCAGAGCTCGGCGTTGAGCGTGTATGGACTCAAGCTATAGTGGAATACATCGCAAACCTCGGCGCAGGTTCGGATCGCCATAGCGGGAGCGGAGCATCGACTCAATGCGAGCAAGGTAGCCCAGCGTCAAAATGCCGCGGACGCCGCCGCCATCTAGGGCGAGGATGCGCTTGGGAGCGCGGGGGGCAAGGTGCTGCTCTAGTGTGGGACGGTACATGGTTCTCAACTCACCGAAAGTATATGCTAGATTTTCAAAGCGAGGCTGGTAGAGATCGTTCTTAACGCTTAGCCCGCTTTATTCGTGAAGGCGCTCAGGCCGGTTTGTGGGGCGTCGAGATTACGTCGAATATGCTGGCGTAGGTATGATTTTGGTTGTATGACGATGTTGGCGAATTTTTGGGGTGTAGAAGTTAGCAAGGCAGCGGTTTGCGGACAGGGTGTATCCTTACGCGTTCGGGCGGATTTCAAGTCAATTCTTCTATTGCCCGGGCCATTGGAGATTACAAACATTTTGGGAAAGATCAGGCGAGTACGTGTTTATTCGTCGGAGTCCACTCTGTCCGGATCCGTTTGCAATAAATGCAATACAACCGGAGCAGAGGTTCTGCTGTTTGAGGATCAACAAAGTGGCACCTGAAGCGATTCATCCGGTTCTGCCAGACGACCTGCCGCCTCCGCCTCCAAAGTGGCGTTCATACCTTCCGGCGTGGGTGCGCGGCTTGGTTTGGGTAGACCAGGCAAGTTTGTTTGATGCATTCCTCTCTTATAGCTGGGCAGCCGATCTGAAGGTCGCCCCAGTCGTCCAGTCTGTACTGCAGAAATTCCTATGCCAATGGTACAAAACGCGGGCGCTTAACATCTTTCGCGGGTTCAACTGGCGCGGAGTTTTCAGCAAAACAATCAAAGAATCAGCAAACCATGCCACGCGGAGGGAAGTGACCTAGCAGGGGCCGTAAGCGTCCGTTAACCGGCTTAAGTATGGACGGATCCAAGGCACTTCCGGTTGTTGCGCTAAAAATCAAGTTTTTCAAGTTACGGCACTGTGCCCAAAATAAGCCCAACAGGAAGGAACAGAACGATTCCAAACGTCACCGAAACGCTCCGCAATGTCGGGCTGACTCCCGCCGAGTTCCGTATGCAGGGCACCTCGTGGCCGCACTAAACCGAACGCTTGAGCAGGAAGCAATAGCCTGACGTGGCTTGCGGACACGGGGTAGCACATTCTCTGACGGGCTCCCACCGTCGACCGAATGTGTAGTCAGATTCTTGTTTCCGCAATATAGAAGTTTCCCAAACCCGATATTGTGGAGATCCCAAGGCTGCAAAGCCGGAGGAGAAGGGGTAACGTAGTGTGCCTAAAATGTGCCCAACGGAATGAAACCGACTATCACAGAACGTCGCCGAATGGCACGCCCCTAAATTGCAGGCCGCTGTAAACACAAGGAAAATAGGGGCTTAGTACGCGCCGTGGAAGGTCTCAAAATCCGCCGAGGTTTACCCCTCGTGGGGGTTCGACCCCCCCTCCCGGCACCAAGCTGAACTCCTTCGCATAGACCAGCACTTGCTGGTCATTCCTGCTGCAACCCGGAATTCCCCCAAGCGCGTCGCATCTCAGGCAAATTCAACGGCTTGCCGTACTACGGCTTCTTGCCCCCGGAGTCTGGTGGCGGCACTCCCGGTCCCAGGGCGTCTTCGTCTTCGTGCTCTTTCTTGAGAATTTTCTCGACATCGGCTCGTTCCGTCGTCCGAAGCTCTTCGATTTCTCGCCTCTCTCGCTTCCAGCCCCGGAACTGTTCAGCCAGGGAATCTCCATCGTCCTGCTTCTTGGCCTGCAGTTTCTCCGCACGCTCAGCCTCTTTCTCGTTGGTGATCGTTTCCCGAACCGCTATGCGTGCATCGGCCCTCAACTGAAACTGTCTTTCCCGCTCGTCTTCCAGTTGATCGATCAATACGCCGTGGCTCCGCACTACATCAACCAACGTACTGGTCGTCCAGGCGAAGGTGAACAAACCCGAGATCGCGATGATGGGGCTGATGTTCCGCCATTGCGGTTCCAGTGCAACCGTCCCGTAACCTAGCGTGGTGTAGGCGTTAGCACAGAAGTAAATCGCATCATGCACACGCGCGATCAGGCCTAGATTGTTCAGCGTGAACGCCCAAATCAGGATCTCCGCGATGTGCAGCCATAACATCAGGAAGATCGACCAGCCGAACACGAACCCTGCGCGCAATAGATGAGGACGGCCTACTAGGAGACGGCGCTCGCCCCGGCGGGTGATTCGAAGAATGTGGTGGAGGCCTCCGCCGTGAAAGAGTGCCAGGCACACTAAGATGAACGCCCCAATGCCGAGTGACGTTATCGGTTTGAATTCTTCGGGAATTCCAGACAACAGCGATGCAAGACTGGGCACCAGGGCCTCCGCTGCTATTGCACCAGAGCCGGCGAAGCGAAACAACCCCGGCGAGTGATGCAGCGCACTCTTAAGTGGCCACGAACGCATGTCGCATTCGCCACACGTATCGTATTCCACTTCAGAAACCACTCGCGCAATAGCAAAGACCCGCCGCGCTCATGCGCCCGGCGGGTCCTTCCGGTTAGCTGTTTGGGATTGGCTTGAGGCTGTCCACTCTCGTGGCCTCAGCGAATCAACTCGACAGCATTTCGAGCGATGCGAGATTTAGAGCGGAAGCCCTAAGCCTCAGCCACCTCACTTGGGATACAACTATGACAGTCAGATTTCATATATTTTGGATCACCCTCCTTTCCAGTGTAGGGAGACAATACCACCCTCGGCATTTGCCGTCAAACCAACTTTTGCCGGCGGAGCCGATCCGAACAAAGTTGATCAACGAAGTGACGCGCATCGTCTCATTCAGCAATCCTCGGCGTTACGGAACGTTCAAAAGATGTCCCGACAACGTCATGCGCGACAGTCCCGCGCCCGTCGGGGAGTCTCGGTCGGTCCGCAACATTACCGTGGTCCCCGCATCGGCGTAGAGCTTCACCATTCGACCGCATTGAAAGCAATCCTGGCTTCCAAACGGCCCGACGACGGTCGACTCAAGGTAGTGCCAGGTGCCTGTGCTCTGGCCCTGCAATGAAACGATGACCGAGAACAGTGCCTTCTGGCCGCTGGGCAGAAATGCTTGTCCTGACACATACTCAATGACCAGCCGCTTGCCGTTGGGCACAGTAACGAAGCCGTTCTGCCCCTCCGTTCCTGCCGGCAAGGATACCTGCACGTTCGCCTGAAAAGGTTGTTTGTCAGGATTATTGACCTCGCACACCGGCGTGCATGCCGCTTTCGGCGCCGGTTTCGGTTTGCGCGGTGTCTTCTTGATCGGTTTCGGCATGATAGTTACCTCCGCCGCGGAGTGTACTCCAATTTGCTGCACCTGACCGGACTTTCGCGGGCCCTATAGCGAGGAGGCTCGTTGAGACCATTTCATCACCCACTCTACGACCTATTTGCCCGCCAGCTTTTGCTGAAGGCCGTCCACCCAACCTTCCTGGAACTCCGGCGCAACCGTCTTTGCCAGCGTCAGCGCTTTCTCGAAGCATTTGCGGGCTTCGTCTTTCTGCCCCATCGCGGCGAGCACATCTCCCAGCACGACGTTCGCTCTCACGGAACTCGGAGCCATCGCCACCGCCGTTTGTGCTTCCGCAAGGGCTTCGTTAAGGCGCTTCGAGGCCAGAAACTCGTTGGCGTTTTGGATATGCCCGATAGCTGCCGCCATGGGAATTGCAAAGTGCCCGTCGAAGACGTAGACCCCGTTCTGAATCACCGCCGTCGGCTTCAAGTGCTGGAACTGCGCGTACGGATTCAGTGCGGCCGGACCGTACTCGTACCCTGAGAGATTGCTGCCGCTGATCAGCACCGGACCGTCGATTTCGATCGGCATATCGAACCGCTCACCGAACCACTGGGCATCAGGGGTAGGCAAGGGCTTGCAGGGAATTCCGTAGTACTGGTACGGGACAACACCTTCGGCGAAGTACGAGAACCAGCAGTCCTTCACGCCACGTTCGCGAAGATAACGGCTGGTCGCTTTCAACTGCTGGCCCCAGTCGGCATTGGAATCGCTCAGCAGCTTGTAGGTCTGCGACGAGCCTCCCCACAACTCGTTGGCATACGGAATATATTCGGGATACGCCTTCACCGACGTGATCACTTGCATGGCCAACAGTACGATGACCACGCAGAGCCAGTTCCGGCTGGCACGCGCCAACGCTATTGCCGCCCCGGCTTCCAGCACGGTGAGGAAGGCGTACATCGGCAGCACGTGGCGCATGCCGATGTTCATATGCGCGCTCATGGCCACCGCTAGATAGAGCGCGGGCGGAAGCGTAAGGAACCACACTTCACGTCCGGGCAGTCTGCGGCGCACGATGGCCCACACCGATATTCCCAGCAGCACCAGGAACGGAACCGTGGACTTGATCAGGATGGCGACGGGAAAGTAGAACCATACGCCGTGCGGATAGGGCTTACCCAGCAGGTAGCTGGCGTAGAAGTCGGAGATCATGCGCACATCGGCCAGCCCGTAAATATAAGACTCCGGCAGCAGCCGATAATGCGCGATCGTGGCCAGTAGCTTCGCTTCACCCGGACGCGACAGCCCCCGTATATATTCCGCCGCCGGCGGATTGAGTTGCAGCCCTGCCGGGCGCGCCGCGTATCGAAAGCCGTAGAAGCCCCACAACAGTCCTACGCTAATCACCGCAATCACCACCAGCGAGGTGGCCATGCGCGGGAAGCTGAATTGCGGCCCGTCCTCACGCTTGCGAGTCCGCAGCCATTCCACCAGTGCCAGCAGCGCAATGCTGAGAGCCGCCAGGACTCCGGTGTGTTTGACGGCAAATGCCAGCCCCGTCGCAAGTCCGACTACCACCAGCCGCCACGGCGATGGCTTCTTGACGTAGCGATAAAACGCATACACCGCAGCGAACAGGAAGCACGACAACCCGGCATCGGTGGTGACCAGCGCCCCATGCGCCAGCAGGTTGGGATCAAATACCAGCAGCGTCAATGCGAAGAAGGCATCCGCCAGCCCGAACATCTCTTGCGCGGCGCAAAATACCAGGACCGCTAGCAGCACGGTCAACAGCGAAGCCGCCATGCGCGCCCGGAAGAGCAGGGTGTCGGCATCGTTGCCGAACACAAACTCCTTCCCGTTGAGGAAGGCTTCGTGCTTGAACTCGCGCCCCTGCAGCGGTGGGACTTTCAAATCCATGGAAAGCAGCGGCAAGGCGGCCAGCATCTTCACCATGGGCGGATGCTCGGGGTTCAGCCCAAAATCGCCCGTCTTCCATGACATGTATCCGGCATAAAGATGATCGTCCTCATCCCAGGTGATCGATTCCTGCCGGATCGACAACGCCAGTTGTAAAACCAATATCGCGAGAAGACCCACCACTCCAGCGACAACGAACGCGCGGCTGTTACCCGACTCTCTCTGCAAAATCCCTCCGGGAAATGAATCACCACTATAGTGGACGAGCACTGCTACCTGGCACCGTGACTCGGGTCACATTGCGGCGGGAATCACATCTGCCTCGGACTGCCGGTGTCGATCGCTGATGGATTTTTCTTGTGTCCCTCCGGAGAACCCTTAAAATGAGCAGCCATGAGCGCTGCTGCTGTCAATCTCCCAGTTTCCGATCCCGTGATGGCTCGGCTTGACGATCAGATCAAGTGGTACGGCGAAAAGAGTTCTCACTGCCAGCAATATTACAAACGGATCAAACTGACCGAAATCGTTGCTGCAGCGCTGATTCCATTCATTGTCGGCGCGCATGTTGCGTATGCCGCGTGGATCGCGGGCGCTCTGGGCGTGCTGATAACCATCCTGGAAGGCGTGCTGCAGTTGTACCAGTACCAGCAGGTCTGGGTCGCGTACCGTGCCACTGCCGAAGCCATGAAGCACGAGAAGTTCATCTACCTCGCCAGAGGTGGGCCTTACGCCTCGGCAACCGATCCCCATGCGCTGCTGGCGGAACGGGTCGAAGCGCTGGGCTCGCAGGAAAACTCCAAGTGGACATCGCTGGTACAACAGGAGCAGAAGGTCAAGGCCGGAGCGTAACCGTAACCCGTGGGTGCCCCAGGTTCGCGCCGGTTTTTGGCGCTAACCTGGGAACGGCTTCCGCCGATTGGCCTCCAATGTCGTCTGATCATTTGTGGCTTTCACTGCCTCTAGACAGTTTGGGTGACCATCCTTGTCGCCTGCTTTTCGCGACAGGGCGGGAACAGCCCCGCGAGGAATCCGATTTCGCACTACAATGTCCCCAATGATCCGCGAATTCCTGCGCTCGATGAAGACCCCCGAAGAGCGGCTGGCATGGATGGTGGCCATGGCGGCGGACGCGCTGCAACTCGCCGTGTTCCCTCTGTTCGTCGAGGGGGCGATGTCTCCTGTCGACGCCGTGCTCGATGGGGTTGTGGGAGTGGTGCTGGTTCGCCTGCTGGGATGGCACTGGGCCTTCCTCCCGACCCTGATGATCGAGGCCCTTCCCGGCGCGGATCTGTTCCCCACCTGGACCGCCGCCGTGTTCTTCGTGACCCGGCAATCGCACCGTCCTGGCGACCCTGTGATTTTGCCGCCGGAAACTCGCACCGGGCGCACGTAGGCTTCACGATCGCCTTAGAGTTCTTGCAGGTACTTATCCCAGCCCTTGAACGCGTCATCCGCCTTCTTATGGTGCGACACTGATACGTCTTGCGTGACACTGAAAATCTTGGTCTGCAGGTCCTGGAGTATCTGCCAGCGAGTTTGCCGTTGCTTGGCGCTGTCGGCTACGATCTGCGCGTAGATCTTCCGCGCCTCCAGCTGATCGGCGGTTAGGGTGTGCTGATCGAGAATGATTGTCTCCGCTTCCCCCGGCGTTTCGACCTTGGGTGGCAGGTAAAAGGTCTCGACCGCAGGACTGCTGGCGATGATAGCGGCGATGTCCTTCTCTTTCTCCCGCTTCTCCTGTTCGGCCTTTTGACGGGCCGCATCGTCCGCCGCTTTTTGTACCTGAATGGCCAGATCGATGATGGCTAATAATTCGAGCACGATTTTTGCGAGTTCGTCGTCAGCATAGCGTCCGCCGCTTCGCCACACAGGCCTGGCCGCGACGGGACGGATTTGTATTTCCTTGATCCAGGAAACCGCCTGCCAGGCGCAGGGCTTGGCGAGGATTGGGTACAGGCGCAGGTCTTCTTTTTCACGACGCTGCAGGATCGCTGGTATCTCTTTACGGCGGACGAAATCGGAAACCAGGAAATCGGCGGAGATCAGCAGGATGGCTATGCTGGCGGTTGACAGCGCCTGCTCGATGGCAGGTTCCCATTTTTCGCCCGGCGGGATTTGGGCGTCGGTCCAGACATCGAACTGGGCAGAGTCGTTCAGTGCACCCAGGTGTTTGAGCAGGCGCTCTTTCTGCTTGGTGTCGGCGTGGCTATAGCTAACGAAGATTTTGGGATGCGCCATTCGCCCGAATTCTAACACCGCCTGGCGAGGACTTCGGACGAGTCAATGTCGGTCGTTGCCCACATTTGCCGACAGCAGGCAAATTTCTGCCACCAGCGAAAGGGTCCTTCGACTGCGGCGGCAAGGCCGCCTGCGCTCGGGATGACAGAAGGGGTAGGGAGCGCGGAACTGCCGCTTCAGTATCCCGCCAACGTGAGCATCGCCTGGTAGAGATCGTTGGCTTGGGGAAGGATCTCGTCCTCCACCTGCGGCTGGTAGGCGACGAAGGTGTCTTTGGCGGCGACGCGTTTGACCGGAGCATCGAGGCTGTCGA
>DATBZX010000276.1:0-4129 GCA_036512955.1 Terriglobales bacterium | reverse complement strand
CTGAGCGCACTGTTTGTGCCGTTTTGTGTTGGCTTTTACCTGTTCGCGCACAGGCTTGGTTCTCGGACTGGCGAGAGTGTATTGGCATTTCTCGAATTAACCCTCGCCGCAAGCCGTGTTGGCTAACTGGCGAAAAATCCCGATTACACTCACTGACCGGATTTTCCCAGCCCTAGCCGTTCGCCGAAACCCGCTCCCAGCTGCCTCAGATGACCCAAAGGGCGGAGAATCCTCACTTTGAAGGAACGGGTGGTAGGACATCAACAGGGGGGAGGAGGTTGACCCGTCGGGGGCGCGTTGCTAGGCCAGCTACTTTCCGCGCTTTAGAGACTTCCAAAAGCTTTGGCGCGAAGCAGCGATCGGAGATAACAGACCGTCCGTTCCGGTCGCCTCTGAAGCGAAGCCACGGTCCAATGTCTTCTCTGCTGCGCTCTCCTTCTTTTTAGTCAGTTCATCGGAAGTTAAGTCGTCGGAGAGTAGAGAGGCGACCACCTGCAGGCTCTCGATCTCCTGGCGGACGCGGGCAAAGTCTGCTTCTTTCTCCGCAGTTCCGCTGTGATGGACGAACAACCCCGCCCTTCGCAAAAAACGTGCCTTGCCCTTTCGCGCCCTCAAGTTCAAATTTCGCGAGTATGCCGGTCACGGAAAGGCCGGGCTGTCCTGCCTCCCTGCTGTGTGAGATACCGCCGCGAATCACTGACCCGCCAGAAGCCTACCGCGTAGAAATCGTGAAGTTCACTACGATACGAGCTTCCGTTTCGATGGGTGCGCCATTTTTGTAGTGCGGCCGAAAGCGCCACTTCCGAACAGCTTCTCGAGCGGCGGTGGCCAGGATTTCGGGACCGCTCAGCACCTGAGTGCCCACGATGTTTCCATTCTTGTCGATATTCACGTGAAGCGTCACAGATCCCTCGATCTTCATCTGCTCCGCCAGGCGTGGATAGACCGGTTCCGAAGAACGATATAGGACCTCCGGGGAGTCGGCTAAAACTTGTTCATGTTCGGCGGCGTTCACAGCGGTCGCGGCTGCTGCCGCAGGTTGCGTCTGCGCCGATGTTGCCGTAGTCGAGCCTCCCAAATCCACGTTGACGGTTGCATTGTGCGGGTGAATAGTCCGACGCTGACCTCCGGGAAAGATGACCTCGACGGAGATGACAGGGCGAGTGACCCGCTCATTCGTTCCAGAGTTGGCCGTTGACGGAAGCTCCGCCTCAGCGAGTTTCTTGGGCTTGAGTTTCGGTTGCGGGACTGGCGGTCGAGGATTCTCAACATCTGATGTCTTCTGTGTCACAGTCGCCGGTTCGGAAGTGAGGACATGCGCGAACCAGGAGAGACGGTCTCTGAAGAAAAAAAGTACGCCACCCAAGAGAAGTATGAGCAGAATGAAGGCGCCATAGAGGCCTCGTTTCTTGACGGGACCGGAAACCAGCGCGGCATAGTCGATCTCTGGCAGTTCCTGCTTGTTGTTGGGCATGTAGGGGGCTGGCTCAGCCTTTCCTCCGCAATCTTACTCCCGGAGTGCCCTATGAAGAAGCATCTCCGCGCGATGGTTGCGTCCGCGGCTGAGGTGCGCGACTACGGCGGGCACTCGAACTGCGCCTTCAAGCGGCAAGGCGGGAGTCGGCAGGCTTGTTTCCGCTGATGTCGTGCGGATGGTTGGCGTAATATCGCGATTACAGTGCGCCGGGATAAATCGGCTTGAAGTAGAGGATGCAAGAGCCTTACGAGAAAGGAATAGCGAACCACTCGGCCTCGAGTCTTGCGCTGCTACCGCGAGGGACACAGCGAAGCGTAGACAGAGGATAGGCGGGGTGGGTATTCAGCTCCGAAAAGATGCAATCCGGACGCCGACGCCCTTGTAATGCGCGGAAGGCAACATGAACAGGCGCGATAGCGCGAGCTCCTGCTCAGTCCGGCGTAGTCGAAGACCCCAGACACGCCTAGAAACTTCAAGCACGAGAACCGGGAGGCCTCGGAGACACCTGCGGCTCAACCAGGCCGTAGGTCGGCGGGCGAAGGCCAGAGCCACAAGGCCCGCGTGTACGTCTACGAGGAGTCACACAACGGCATAGTACTTATGAACCATTCGAACAAAGACGGGAAGTTGTCGGCGGAGAGTGGGGAGGGAAGGCCGTTGATCAAGGAGAACGCTGGTCAACCTAACACGTACTCGACACAGAGCGGGAAGGGCGTGTCACAAGGGCTGGCGGGCGTGCGGAAAGCAGCAAGGGACAATAAGGAGATGAAGTTCACCGCCTTGCTCCACCATCTGACCGTCGGTCTGCTGCGGGAAAGCTTTTACTCCCTGAAGAGGAAGGCCGCACCTGGAGTGGACGGGGTCACCTGGCAGGAGTATGAAAACGGGCTAGAAGATCGACTGACCGATCTTCATGGCCGAGTTCATCGCGGGGCCTATCGAGCGATGCCCTCGAGAAGAGTGTACATAGAGAAAGCAGATGGACGGCAACGTCCACTCGCGGTCCCGGCTATAGAAGACAAACTTGTCCAACAGGCCGTGGCTACCATCCTCAACCAGATCTACGAGGAAGATTTTCTCGGCTTCTCCTATGGGTTTCGTCCGGGGCGCAGCCAGCACCAAGCGCTGGATGCGCTGTCGTACGCGCTCCTGAAGAAGAAGGTGAACTACGTCCTGGACGCCGACATTCGGGGGTTTTTCGATAACCTCGACAAAAGTTGGCTGGTCCAGTTCGTGGAGCATCGCGTCGCTGACCCCCGCATCCTACGGCTGATCCAGAAATGGCTCAACGCTGGGGTAATGGAGGACGGCAAATGGTCGGACACGAAGACAGGCAGCCCGCAAGGTTCGGTGATTTCGCCGTTGCTTGCGAATATCTACCTGCACTACACGTTCGATCTCTGGGTGAACGTGTGGCGCCAGAAGTGGGCGCACGGCGAGGTGGTTGTCGTCCGCTACGCGGACGACGTCATCTTAGGATTTCAGCATCAAGCGGACGCAGATCGTTTCTTGGAGAACTTACGAGAGCGGCTGGGAAAGTTCGGGCTGGAATTACACCCAGATAAGACGCGCCGGATCGAGTTCGGCAGATTTGCTGAACAGAACCGGAAACGTAGAGGAGAAGGGAAGCCCGACACGTTCGATTTTCTCGGCTTCACGCACATCAGCGGGAAGAATGGGATAGGGCGGTTCACGGTGAGGCGCAAGACGATCCGCAAACGCATGGGGGCGAAGCTGCGGGAGATTAAGCAGCAGCTCCGTGAGCGTATGCACGATCCGATGCGCCAAACCGGCCAATGGCTCAAATCGGTCGTGCAAGGCCACTTCAACTACTATGCGGTACCGGGGAACCTCGACAGTCTCGGCGTATTCCGGGAACGAGTGATTGGGCATTGGTGGCAGACACTTCGCCGCCGAAGCCAGCAACGCCCGCTCTCCTGGGAGCGTATCCTCGCCTTGGCTCAACGTTGGCTTCCTCAACCGCGCGTGCTCCATCCCTATCCTGCCGTTCGCTTTGCCGCCAGTCATCCGAGATAAGAACCGGATGCGCTAATAAGCGCCCGTCCGGGTCCGTGCGGGGGGCGATCAGCGATGATCGTCCCTACCGCGATCTAACAACCCGCT
This sequence comes from Terriglobales bacterium, assembly GCA_036512955.1. Taxonomy (GTDB): domain Bacteria; phylum Acidobacteriota; class Terriglobia; order Terriglobales; family Acidobacteriaceae; genus DASRAA01. The sequence goes on along the minus strand of DATBZX010000276.1, from coordinate 528 downwards.
CGTTTGAGTCAGATGAGTGACAGTTTCCGCGAGGCGTTGTTCACCTCAGGCGTTCTTCGCTTCGCACTCCCAGCGCATGTTCTGCTGGTTCAGGACGATGTCCTTGCGGGCAATCCTCAGCGCGTGCCTGTTCCCCAACACGACCAGAACCTCTTTGTCGTCAGCTTGCTCGACCACCCCGAACCCGCGACCGAGCACTGCCACGCGGTCACCCTTTTTCAGGGAGCGCTCCCGTTGGCGGCGGACGTAGTACTCCTTGCGTGTCTTGATTAGGTAGTCGAGTCCAGCCGCGTCAAAGCCTGAGCCGTTCTTCCAGAAACCGATACTCTCGTATTCGCCAAGGATGAAAATGTCGGTGCCAAACGCGATCAGAGTTTTCAGCCGGACGTCTATTTCTGTCAGCGTGAACGGGATTGCGTCGGGCGGCAGGAACAAACTCTTCGGATAGGCGAACTGGGCACGCCAGCCAAGTTTGTGCTCTACCACTGTTCCCCACAGGTAGACTTCGCCGTGGATACCGCGCCCCTC